>JARRJV010000011.1:0-21147 GCA_037388825.1 Acidiferrobacteraceae bacterium
TTTTTTGCCGGTAGCGCGCCCGGTCGGCGTGAATCTGGTTACGCAGGGCCTTGCCCGGGTCCACGTCAAAAATATCCAGGTTGAGCAGGCTCAGGTCGGGTAACACCTCACCAACCCGTACGAACCGGTTCCCGTCCCGAAACCAGATCGCCGCCTGACGGCGACCCACCGCCTGGCCCAGGGCCTGGGCACGACCCTCGGCCGCGAGATCGGAACTGTACGGGACCACGAATTCTCCCAAAAGCACACCCGCCAGAACAAAAACGGATCCCCCGAGCATGATGGAGCCCACCAGCCGCGCCAGGGAAAGGCCACCGGCCCGCATCGCCGTGAGCTCGGAATTGAGGGCCAGCACCGATAGCCCGGCGATGGTCCCGACCAGGGTCGCCGCGGGAAAGATTTCATAGGTCCGCTCGGGCAGATTGAGCACCACATAAAGCAGCAGCGCACCGAGGTTGAAATGGGCGCGTCCCAGGTCACTGACGCCGTCCAGAAACAGGACCACCGAGAAAAGGCCGAGGACAACGACAAATACGAACAGCGTGCTCGTGATCAGTGTGCGCGCCACATGACGGTCCAGCGTGGTCAGGATCATGGGCGCCCCCAGGGCAGGGAAATCGAAAGCAGGGGCTTGCCCAGGTGTCGACGACAGAGGAACCACGACGCCACGGCAATGAACAGCAGGTGTATCCACCAAAGGCCCACGGCCGGCGGAATCCGGCCGTCCCGGATCAGGGTCTTGCCGATACCCGTTACGTTCATGTACAGGAAGAAGAACACAACGGACACAAACAGGTTGAAGAACCTTCCCCGCCGCGGTTCCGTGTAGGACAGTGCCAGGGCAAAGGCCGCCAGGACAAAGACCATAATGGGTTTGCTGATTCGCCCCTGTAGCTCCGCCTGCCGGGTAGCAGCGGTGCCAATGTCCGAGCGCAACAGTTTTCCGGTCGCGGCTGCTTGCAGGTTATCCTTTTTGCGGGCCGCACGGGTAGCGGGGGTGATCCGGAGACGATAGGAATCGAACTCCACGGTCCGGTACTCGCCGGAACCGGCTGTGCCTTCATAGGAAACCCCCCGGCTCAGCTGCAGGGTCTCCTCGCCCGTTGCCACGTCCTTAAACTGCCGGCCCTTGGCCGCCACGATCACCCGTCCGGGGGTCCCCCCCTGCTCCACAAAGATGTTGTGCAGCACGGTTCCGTCCGTTTGCTCCACGTAGACCACGGAACCGCTGCGGCGACTGGAATTGAAGGCTCCCTGGCTGATCCAGCCGATGTCCTTCCGCTCCGCGACGTGCCGGCTCACGCTGTCGATTGCCTGAAAAACGATCGGCGGGAAGATACCAGTGCGAAGATCAGTACCGGTCGAAGCAGACGCGTAGTGCCGATGCCACAAGCGGATAGTACGGCCATCTCACTGTCGCGGTACCAACGGGTCAGCGTAAACAGCACACCGATATAGACGGACAACAACATCAATACGCCATAGTCCTTGAGGGTATTCAGGACCAGCATCACGAGCAGGACGTTCCGTTTTGGCGCATCTTCCGCCGTTTGCGCCAAAAGCACTCCCGCACCCTGCATCAGGAACAGGGAGCTCAATACGACAATCATGGCAATGGTCGCCGTCGCCGCTTCGCGGTAGAACGAACGTTCGATGATCTTCAAACTCACCTGCGCGGCCCAACCAGTCGTGAAATCATACGCATCCCTCTATAATACACGCTAAAATGCCGCCCAAGGCGACACTTCCCGACAACCCCAAATCAAACAAGAAGCGATTCCATGGAATACAAATTCGAACGAGCCGATCCGGTTTCCCATGCCTGTGACTGTCTTGTGGTAGGCATTTTCGAGGGACCGGCACTGACCCCCACGGCCGAGGCCCTGAACCGCGCCAGTGGCGGTCGCATCGCCGAACTGACCGAAAGCGGCGACATGGAAGGCAAGAAGGACCAGTCCCTGCTGGTGCACGACCTGCCAGGCGTCACGGGCAAACGCGTGCTCCTGGTCGGCCTCGGAAAAGTGGACAAGTTCGACGAGGATCGCTATCGCGCGACCGTCGCCGCGGCGGCGAAGCGGCTGGACCGCACCGCCACCCGGCATGCCGCCTTCTGCCTGGGCGAACTCACCGTAGGAAAGCGGGACGGTTTCTGGAAGTTGCGCCACGAGGTGGAATCCATCGCCACGGCCCTGTATCGCTTCGACCGCCTGAAGAGCAAACCGGAAGAAGTACGGCAGCCACTGGACGTGGTCACGGTGTTCGCCGGAGACGACATCGACGACGATTCGGCACGCAGGGCCCTGGATACGGGCGAGGCAGTTGCGGCCGGAATCGCCCTGGCCAGCGATCTTGGCAACCTGCCGGGGAATATCTGCACCCCGACCTACCTCGCGGAACAGGGCCAGGCCCTGGCCGAGGAATACGACATGAAGGCCACCATCCTCGACCGCCAGGACATGGAAGACCTCCGCATGGGCGCCCTGCTTTCCGTGTCCCGGGGCAGCCGGCAGCCGCCCAAGCTCATCGTGCTGGAGTACAACGGTGGCAGGAAGGGTGACGCGCCCGTGGCCCTGGTGGGCAAGGGGCTGACCTTCGATGCCGGGGGCATCTCCCTCAAGCCCGCGGCCAATATGGACGAAATGAAGTATGACATGTGCGGCGGCGCCAGCGTTCTCGGTACGCTGAAGGTCATCGCCATGCTGAAACTGCCGATCAATGTGGTGGGTGTCATTCCCAGTTCCGAGAACCTGCCGGACGGCGATGCCAACAAGCCGGGGGACATTGTCACCAGCATGTCGGGACAAACGATCGAAGTCCTGAATACCGACGCCGAGGGCCGCCTGATCCTGTGCGATGCCCTCACCTACACGGAGCGATTCCAGCCTGCGGCGGTCATCGACATCGCCACCCTCACCGGCGCCGTCGTGGTTGCCCTGGGCGCCCACGCCAGCGCCGTCCTGGGCAATGACGCAGCAATTTCGCCGACATGGCCAATATCGGCGGCCGCCAGGCAGGCGCCATTACCGCCGCCTGTTTCCTGGCGCGCTACACCGAGGCCTACAAATGGGCCCATCTGGACATCGCCGGCGCTGCCTGGCGGACCGGGAAAAACAAGGGCGCAACGGGCCGGCCGGTGGGCCTGCTGGCCCAGTACCTCATCGACCGGGCCACGGGCTAAAATGGGGGTACATGACCAGTATCGATTTCTACCTGCTCAGTGACCCGGCGGAACCGGCGGATCGGGTTGCCTGCCGCCTGGCGGAGAAGATCTATCGCCTGGGACACCGCGTCTACCTCCTGGTGGCGGACCGGCAGCAGGCAGAACAACTGGATCAGCTCCTCTGGACCTTCAGCCAGGGCAGTTTCGTACCCCATGAGATCAACGGCACCGACGCGCCGATCTGTATCGGCGACGGCGAACCGCCGGAAGGATTCGTTGATGTCATGGTGAACCTGGCCGGCGAGGTGCCCGGCTTCTTCAGCCGCTTCGATCGAGTGGCCGAACTCGTCGGCGCAAGCGAAGACGCAAAACAGGCCGGACGCGAGCGTTATCGCTTCTACCGCGACCGCGGCTACGCATTGAACACGCACAATCTGTGATACCGGCCATGGCCCACGACCCCGCCAAGAAACCGACGCAAGCACCGAAACACAAACCGTCGACGAAGCACACCCTGCACGAGGTCCTCAATTCCCTGCAGGACGTACTCAACAATGAACTCGCCAACGACGAAGACAAGAAGTCCGCGGTCGCGCCGGAAACGAAATCGCCCAATGTCATCCACTCCCGCAGTCGCGACGAAGTTCTCAGTTCGCTGAAGGCGCTGATCGGTGCCGCGGCAGCGGGCGAACCCCTGCCCCGGCCCGGAAAAAGATCGACTGCCGCCTCCGGCGGCCCGTCGGATATCGGGGAAGACCTGAAACCATCGCAGGTCGCCAGGACACCCGATTCGATGGACCCGGAACCGGAGACCGATCTGGAAGATACAGTCGCATCTCCCGAGGAATTCCACCTGGAAATGGAAGAACCCGCGCCGACCCAACCGGTCCCGGAAGCGGATCCCGATGCGGCGGAAGGGTCCGCCCAGCTCCAGGACACCCCGCCCCCGAAACCGGCACGCGGCAGAAGCCGCCGCGGCAAGCCGAAGCAGATTGAAATCGGCTGGGACGACATCCCGGTCCTGAATGATGTGGTCGCGCCGCCGCCGGAGGCATTGGACCAGGAGGTGCGCCCGGAAATCCGCGACATCGCGATCAAGGTAGCCGCTGCTTTGAACATCGAACTCAAACGTGCCAGCAAGGAAGCCCTGGACGTGAAGATGGTGATGCAGCTGCAATCCCTGCTGCAGCATGAACTGGTAGTGCGCGGACTGCTCGACGAACACCCAGGCACGGAAGAAGACACGAAGAAGGATAACGATCAATAGTTGCGAATCGATGGCGGGCCCGTCATCGGCCGAATGCGGTGGGTCGCGGAATCAAGCCCGATGCTAACCGACCGGAATTCCCTCGGTCAGCCTTTTCAGCAACCAGTACACCAGTAGGCTCAGTAGAGCCCCGCCGGAAAAGTATCCCAATCGACGATACCGTCTCCCCATGGGGATCAATTCGTGGATGGATACGAACAACATCGCGCCCGCTGCAAAGGCCATGAAATCCGCATTCAGCCGTGGTGCGATCCCCACCGCCACCAGGCCGAGGATCGCCCCGAGGGGCTCGGCCATCGCGGAAAGCAATGCCGCGCCGAACAGCAGTCGCCTGCTGTGGGCCAACGTCACCGGAACCGCCATGGCGAACTCCTCCGGAAGATTGTGGAGGGCGATGGCTAACGCTACGAGCAAACCAAGCGAGGGTGCGGCGATATAGGCGTTGGCCATGGCAAAGCCTTCGGGTATGTCATGCAGAATGAGTCCGATCGCGACGAGATAGGCGGAGCGGGAAACGGCCTGATTGAAGTACCCGGTCTCCGGGAACAAATGGGCGTGCGGAATGAGGAAGTGCAGGGCCCACAAGACTCCGACGCCGAGCGCAACGGTGCTGATCGTGCGACCCACCCCCGTGGCGGCGCTCGCCTCCGGTATCAGTTCGACGATCGAGATCAGCACCATGATGCCGGCGGAGAAACCGATACCGAAAGCGATCGCCCGACGTTTCCTGCGCAGTCGAAGAGCCAGCACCACGCCCAGCGCTGTCGTCACGACAGAGAGCAGCGACAACAGCAGCACCGCTGTGTAGGTCGGGTTCATGGATATCGCCTTCAGGGTTCCATCAGCAATTTCACCGCCAGCATCAGTCCCACGCCAACGACGAACGCTGCGAAGTGAATGAAGTTAGCCCGAAGATTGGCGTGCGCCTTGACCTCGGGAATCAGGTCGGCGGCACCGATGTAGAGGAAGTTGCCAGCGGCAAAGGGCACCAGGAAAGAAACATCGATCCGATATGAGACAAAGTATGCAATGACACCGCCGAGCAGAAAGGTAAGCGCCGAGAGGACATTGTAGAAGAGGGCTCGACGCTTCGCCCAGCCACCGTGGACCAGTACACCGAAGTCGCCCAGTTCCTGCGGTACCTCATGGGCCGCCGCCGCCAACCAAGTCACGATGCCGAGATGGATATCGATGATGAAGGTGCCTGCGACGGCCAGCCCGCCCAGGAAGTTGTGTAGCCCGTCGCCGATCAGGATCAAGTAGGTGAGCGGTTTCTTGCATTCGGTCTCGGCTCGATGGCAGTGATGCCAGTGCAGGAACTGTTCCAGCGCGAAGAATACGGCGAAGCCGGCAAGGATCAGAACATAAACCGTGATATGACTCATGCCGGACGCAAGCCCGGCAGGAACCATGTGAAAGAATGCCCCGCCCAGCAGGGATCCGGCGGCAAACGCCACCAGTGGCAGCAGGATCCGCTGCAGCGCTTGCTCGCTCAGCACTAGTGTGACACTGCCAACCAGCGCGATCGCGCTCATGAGTACACCGCTTCCGATGATCCACAACAGCAAGGGATCCATCCTGTTCTCCTGTGTGGACCAGCCTAGAGCAGCCGTCTGAGCGCCGCAAGAAAATGCGCGTTGTCTTCCGGCAAGGCCGTGGTGACGCGCATATAGCCCGGTCCAAGACGGCTGTCATTGAGCGGTTTGACGAGAATCCCCTCCGCCCGGAGTTGCTCGGCGAGTAGCGCGGCATCGTACGGCGAGAAATCGGCGAGGAAGAAATAGGTGTCGGTTGGCCAGGTACGCACACCCAGTTCGCGCAACCCGGCAGCCAGCGACTCGGTCCACTGGCGCAACCTGCCAACCCGGGCATGAATCTCCTCCTCGTGCTGAAGCGTGGCAATGGCGGCGGCCTCGCTCGGGCGGGCCAGGGGATAGGCATCGTTGTGCCGATTCAAATCATCGGCAATGGCCTCCGGCAGCACTGCATAACCGACACGAAAGCCGGCAAGGCTGTGGGCCTTCGACAAGGTGCGCGTCACGAGCAGGTTCGGATGCGTCGACACCAGCTGTACCACCGACTGCCCGGCGAGACCGATGAACGCCTCATCCACCAGAAATCTCGTGTCAGGATGCCGGCGCAACAGCCCGGATCGTGGCGACATGTCGAAGGTGCCACCATTCGGATTGTTCGGATTCACGATGACGGCGAGCGTGGTGCCGGACGGAATCTGCAGTTGCGCCAGGTCGAACGAGAAATCCTGTTCCGGTAGCAGCCGGGTTTGCGTGTAATGTTCGGCAATCTCTGGAAACAACGCGTAGGTGGGCGTGAGCAGGTGTACCTGCCCACCGAAACGCGCGAACAGCTGTCGCAGGATGAGCTCGGAACCAGCATTGATGTGGATCAGCCGCTCGGGTACGCCAAGCTGCTGCGCCAGCAGACGCCGCAGCGGCGCCGAGTAGGCCTCGGTGTAGAAGTTGCTACGCGGCAGTTCCGCGCGGGCCGCTTCGATGGCGGCATCGACGGGAGGCAAGGGATTCTCGCATAGAAGGAGCTTGATTCCCGTGAACGCCCCACCGCCTTTCTCCAGGATGGAGGTCATGAGCCTCGTCGTCGACCGCGGCGATACCACCCGCCGCTCCCGCGGCCTCCTCCCCGCAGCCCCCGTTCGGCACAACGCCGGAACGCCGGCAGATGATTTTGCTGTGAGGCGTCCCGCAGGTTCCGGAACACCTCAAGGATGTCGGCGTGCTCGGTGCTCGCGAGCAGCCGTTCGTACAGCGCGGCGTTTTCGATCTCGGCCTCCACCCCGGCCCGGCACGCCTCCTGCAGGCCCGGATAACGCGTTACCCGGCCCGGCCACGGATTCTCGGGCACGGTAAGCCCGTAGCGTATGAACAACCCATGCAAGGCCTGAATATGGCGCGCCTCTGCCTCGCGGATGTTGTTGAATGGAGACACTGGGCCGAAATCGGCAACCACCTGATCATAAGTCGCCCAGGCGCGATATTCGTCATCCAGCGCTTCGCGCAGCGCGACAAGCTCGGAGTCAGTCAGAGATTCCATGGCCGATCTTTCTGTTTGAATCAGGAATTCCCGATGCCAATTTCACAAACCGTACGAAGTCTGGCGCCGGACCTCCTTGACCGTTGTCAAAATTGAAGGGTCCTTCTGTTGCAGGTTCGTTGAACAGTCTCGCCCCGCGACCACTATGCTGGTGGTGGAATGTTTGTCACCGTGAGCGTTTCTGAAGCTATGGTTATGTCAGGAGCTTGCTGTATTCTTTCAAGCATGAGTTTTGAGAGCTCATTTCGCACGAGCCTCCGTTCCCGAACGTCGACCACATAGCGGATGCGCAGCATGATCCAGTTGTCAGTGGGAGTGACAAAGACCGACGGTTCAATGTTTCGTTTTGACAGAAAGTATTTTTCTCCAAGATTCGAGATCTCCTGCTCGGCACGATGGGTGCTTTCACTCGTCTGTTCCTCCACAACTGACTGAACAACTTCCATCGCCTTCTTCCAGTTGCTGTCGTGCGTGACCGGCAGCGCGATCTCATCCCAAAGGAAATTGTGATCTTTCGTGTAGTTATGTACCGGGTAACTGAGGACCTGGCCATTCGGCAGGGAGGTAATGCGCCCGGTTGTCTGATCACCGTCCACCCACTCGCGCAATTCGATCAGGGTCGTATAGAACAGACCAATATCTATCACGTCGCCAAGTCTTGAATTGATTTCTATCCTGTCCCCTACGCGGTAGATTCCACTCAATAGAATCGCAAGAACCCCGGCGAAATTCTTGAAAACATCCTGCAAGGCGATTGCAACACCTGCGGCAACCAGCCCGTACGCCACGAGCAAAGCCTGCGGATTGGGCACCCAGATTCGCAGAACAACAATGAAGGAAACAACAATGAAAAGAATCTGCGCGGTCTTGCGAAAGGAATAGCGCGTCCTCGAATCCTTGATCCGGCGGCTGATCACGCCTTCCAGGACCAACTTGAACAGCAGGTATGATGCCGCGACTGCCAGAAAACTGTAGAACACCTTCTCGAGCTGAGCGTTCTCCAATTTTCGGTTTACATACCATGCCAGGCCCGCAAGAACCGCAAGGGCGTGGAAGGTGAAAAATCTCCTGAACATATCGGGAACGACCGGTTTGCGCAGGACCTATTCTGTCGTTTTGTCACTTGTCGATCCAGCGTTATGGAATCGTCAGGACCCGGTGGAGTGCCGGCGCTGCTGCGCATGAAAGCCTGCTCTATCGGCAAGATGGGCCGCCACGGCGGGAGCGAAAGACGTTTGCTGACCCATTTGGCGGGTCATACCATCGGCTGCAAGGACAAGACGCGGCGCCGGATTGGGCAGAGGCACATCGGTCCGGCGACATTTCCGCAAGATATGGGTATCATACGACAACACCGGCAAGGCGACCCCCGCGGACGAATGCGCCGTAACCCGCAACAGGTTCAGTTCCGAAACGAACATGAGCGACAACCCCGGTTTCCCACCTCCCCGTTCCCTGCTGCGTCGCAGTGAACTTTTCGCCACCGCCGATGATGAGGTACTCGATCTCGTCGCCGAAAGGCTCGAAAAGGTGACAGTGGTCGCCGGGGACAGCATTGTGCGCAAGGGCGAGCCCGGAGACGCCGCCTACCTTGTGGTCAGCGGCAAGGTGCGGGTCCACGATGGCGACCTGGTGCTCAATTTCCTGCAGCAGGGTGAACTGTTCGGCGAACTGTCGGCGCTGGACGATGAACTGCGCAGCGCATCGGTCACCGCGCAAACGGACTCGACGCTGCTACGGCTTGGCCGCAACTCCCTCTACGAGCTGTTCGCCCGCTATCCCGATACTGCTACCGGTGTCATCCAGGGGCTATGCCGCACCCTGCGTCATCGGGTCCGGGACATCAGTTCCGATCGCCATCAAATCGATGCATTCGAGCGCGAGCTGGAGATCGGTCGTCGTATTCAGGGCGGATTCCTGCCATCGGAGCTACCGCAGCTGCAGGGCTGGCACATCGAGGCCGACCTCAGGCCGGCGCGCGAGGTGGCCGGGGACTTCTACGATGCATTTCCGGTACCTGACATCGGCTATACCGCGCTGCTTGTGGGCGACGTCTGTGACAAGGGGGTTGGCGCGGCACTGTTCATGAGCCTGTTCCGCAGCCTGATCCGCGTCCTCGCGAGCGAGGAGGAGACGCAGACGACGGCTAGCGCCGCGTTGGTGCGGGTGGTAACCCGGGTGAACAACTACGTGGCAACGGAACATGGACGCTCGAGCATGTTCACCACGCTGTTCATTGCCCTGTTGAAACCAGAGACGGGCGAACTCGTTTACATCAATGCCGGCCACGAACCGGCATTCATCATGGCCAATGGCGCACCCCGGGCGCGGCTGGAGCCCACAGGCCCGGTGGTGGGGCTGTTTGCCGGTGCCTCATACGGGGTGGAGTCGGCCAGCCTGGCGCCGGGCGAGATGCTGGTGGTCTATACCGATGGCGTGACCGAGGCCCGGGACGACCAACACGCCTGTTTCGGCGAGGAGCGCCTCCTCGAGATGCTGAGCCGAGGAGTGGCCGGCAGCGGCTCCGTGAAAAAGATGATAGAACGGATCGACGTCTTCGTCGGCGATACCGCCCAGTCCGACGACATCACCATACTGACCGCGACGCGCGACTAGACCGAGGTCACGAATTCAGGGCAGGTTTTTGACCATGATCAGCTCGTTGCCACCGCCCTCGCGAGCGCGGTACTCGACCCGATCGGTGTTCTTGCGGATCAGGTAGACACCAAACCCGCCAGGCGGCCGCCGCTTCAGCGGCGATTCCAGTTTCGGCGCCGCGGTCTCTTCCAGGGGATTGTATTGTGGTGCGCGATCTCGAACGTGGACGGTGACAGCCCCGTTACCGGGGACAGCCTCCACCTCGATCGGGCTGGACCCGTTCTTGCCGTAACCGTGCGTGATGATGTTGGCTACCGCCTCGTCTACGGCCAGGACCAGGTCGTCCGCGCTTGCACGATCCAGGCCCGCCGCTGTGGCTACCCGTCGCACGAACTGGCGTATCGTCGCGAGGTTATTCAGGTCCGCGTCGACGTCCAGACGTTCGCCGACTTTTGTGCCAGGCACTGGGAGTGCGAACCAGGTCTAGAACGCGTCGATTGCCTGGCCCAAATCCGTGTGGGCCGACATCTCGGTGTCGAAGCCCATGGCCTTCATCAGGCGTTTGACTTCGTCGGCAGGATTCAGGAGCTTGACCACACCGCCTTTCTCGCCGGTCAGTGTGTGCAGGCGATGCATGGAACGAAAGCCGGCGCTGCTCATGTAGGCGACCTTGGTCAGGTCCAGCAGGACGTTCTCGGCGCCAGCGGCCATGACCTCGTCGACCTTGGCGTCCAGCGCCTGGTGCGTATTGGCGTCGACGTCGCCTACCACATGAATGACGGCCACGGGAACGCGACCCTCCATATGCGAAACCTTGATGATCAATTCGTCACTCATCTAACTTCTCCCCTCCACATGGCTGTACTTGTTGTACGAAATACACTGTGGGTACCCCCACTTGGACGATCAACATAAGCTAATACCCCTGTCTTTTCAAGAGATTCGAACCGGGACGCGGCAGGGTCTACCGGGTCCCGACTTCTTTAGTTGACCCGCGAAGTCAACTGCGGGAGAAAGGGAAAACGCCATGCGGATCCGGCGACCGCCGCGCGATGATGCTATTGACAGGAAACTACCTGCCCCTTATCAGAACCGCCAGCCCCAACGCCACCGCAAACCAGAGCGTCGTCATCCGGATCAGCAAGGTCAGTGCCACCGCTTCCGGTCGTGCAACGCCGTTGAGGGCCAACAGGCCGATCATGACGAGTTCGGCACCCCCCAGGCCTCCAGGCAGAAAACTCACGGCCCCGGCAAGCATGGAGAAGGCGTAGATGAAAACAGCCGTCTCCAGCGACAGGGACAAACCCATCCAGTGAGCCAAGAGCCAGAAGGCCAGACCCTCGGCCGCCCATGCCATCACGCCCAGCAGGAGCCCGATCAGGAGCGGTGCCGGGGCGTACAGGCGCGCGCTGTGCAGGATCACGTCGACCAGATGCCCGGCAAAGGCAAGCAGGCGATTTCCTGCGTGCGCCTGCAACCAATGCTTAAGCTGGCCGAGCCAGCCGTGGGCCTGCAACAGCAGGAGCAGAACCGCCACCGCAGGCACCAGCAGGGCGAACAACTGCCCGGCATGGGGGAAAACCAGGGCCCCTCCCCCGGCGAGCAGGAGTACAGCAATGAGATCCGACAGGCGCTCGGAGAAGAAAGCCGCCACGCTCTGCCGATACGGTACGCCTCGTGTCGCCAGCAGGACGCTGCGCACGAGCTCGCCAGCTTTCCCAGGCGTGGTCGTAAGGGCAAATCCGGACAGGTAGATCCGGAGACTGGTTGCTGCCGGAACGGCCTGCTCCAGCAGGCCAAGGTAATACTGCCAGCGAACAAAGCGCAGGCCATAGTTCAGAAGCGAAAGCGCCAGCGCAGCGACGATGCCGCCAAACCCCACCCGCAGACCCGCCTGCAATACCCCGTGCCAGCCACCCCACAGCGACACCAGCAGGTAGGCCAGCGCCGCAACGACGAGCGAGACGATCAGGGCGCGCACATGGCGCGGCGAAAGGGTGGCTGGGCCTGGAGGCTCGGCGTCCACGATCAGGAGATCAGCCAGACCGTGACCGCCGCCCAACCGAGCACGGTCGCGATCAGATGGGGATCGGTAAACAACTCACGTGCCGGATCCTCGCCACGGCGGTGGTGATGCAGGCGGAAGATGTAGCGCATGATGCCGTACAGAACGAACGGCAAGGTATAGATGAGATAAGGTGTCCCGTGTATCCGGATGGTTTCCGCATTTACGGTATACAGGCCATAGGTGATGACCGTGCTGGTGGCGGTGATAGCGATCATCACATCCAGCAGCGGAGCATCGTACTGCACCAGGACCTTGCGCGTACGGCTGCCTTGCTCCACCGCCACCAGCAATTCTGCGCGACGCTTCGCGAAGCCGAGAAACAGGGTCACCATCAGCCCGCACAGGAGCAACCATTGCGAGGGTGCGATTCCGACACCGGCGGTGCCAACCAGGATGCGCAACATGAAGCCGGCGGCGATGATAAACACGTCCAGTATGGGAACGTGCTTGAGGCCGGCGGAGTAACCACCGTTGATGAGCAGGTAGGCGAACAACAGCGCCGCCACAGTCGGTCCTGCATACCAGCCAATCCCGAAAGCGATCACGATGAGTACGACCGCGGCGGCCGCGGCCGCCATCACTGCGATCTCGCCGGCCGCCAGTGGCCGATGCCGCTTGCGCGGATGGGCACGGTCGCTTTCCACGTCGGCAATGTCATTAATGATGTACACGCCGCTGGACAGAAACGAGAAGGCGATCGCGGCCAGAACCACGAGAAGGACCAGATGGGTGTCATGCCAGGCATGGCCGAAGATCAGCCCGGTGAAGATGAAAAGATTCTTCACCCACTGGTGTGGCCGCATCATGCGGAGCAAGTGGCGCAGGAAGGTCATTGCATACCTTATACTGATTCTCGCGATCCGGGCATAGTCCGGTACCAGGCATGGTCCGCCGCCGCCAGCAGCTCACGGTCTCCACGACTGTCGCCATAGGCGTACAGGATATAGTCGCCGCGCGGGCCCACGGCCTGCTCCAGGCGGCGCAGCTTTTCCTTGCCATAGCAGTTCGCGGTCGCCAATGCCCCGTTCACATGCTGGTCGCTGTCCACCTGCAATCGCGTGCAAAGTACTTCATCGATTTCCATGGCGGCGGCCCAGGGTTCCAGATACAGATCCAGCGACGCGCTGACGATCACGCAGCGGTGACCCTGTTGCCGGTGCCAGCGCAGGCGCTCCAGGGCGCGCGGCCGCACCAGCCGCGGCAAGTTGTCGCGCGCAAAGGTGGCGCCCAGGGCCTGCAGATCTGCCAGCGTCATTCCACCAATGAAGCGGGACAGGGTGCGCGCCTTGGCGACGTCGTTGGCCATCAGGCCCGTCCCATAGGCCGCCAACACGGGCAAGGAGGCGACGCCCCTGCGGGCGAATGCGCCGGTACCCAGCACATGTCGCAGAAAGGGAAACAGGGTGTCGCGATAGGTGACCGTCCCGTCAAAATCGAATGCCGCCACCACCGGTTTTTCGGTCGGTGGCACTACAGCTTCAGGCGCTTGAACACGCGTTCGGGGATGTGGCGGATTATGAGCATGATGTATCGCCAGAACCAGGGAACATAGAGCACATCCCGTCGCCGTTGCACCGCGCGGACGACGGCCCGGCCCACCTGTTCCGGCGAGGCAACGAGGAACAGCCCCGGCAGACCCCAGGTCATGGCGGTATCCACGAAGCCCGGCTTGATGGTCAGAACCCGCACGCCCGAGCTATGCAGTCGATTTCGCAGACCCTGCAGGTACAAGGTAAGCGCGCCTTTGGCGGAACCATAGTAATAGTTGCTCTGCCGCCCACGGTCACCGGCGACCGAGCTGATGACCGCCAGGAAACCACCACTTTCTTTTTCAAGATGTGCAGAACAGACGTCGAGCATGGAAACGGCGGCCGTGAAGTTGGTATCGATGATGCGCTGTACTTCGCCGAAGTCGGCCAGGGCCTGTTCCTGCGCGGGCATGTAGCCAACCGCCCACACCACGCCGGCCAAAGCCCCGACCTCTGCAAGCACGGCCTGCACGAAACCCGCGTGGGATTGTGTATCCAGCGCATCGAACTGGCCGAAGTCCACGTCCACGCCGGTTCGAACCCGTAGATCCGACGCGATCCGTTCCAGTTCCTCCAGATCGCGGCCGGCGAGATACAGCGCGTGGCCATGACTGGCGAAGGCCGCAGCGATCCCGCGGGCCATGGCCGAACCCGCGCCCAGAACCAGAACCGTGCCGGTCGTGGACTCAGCCATGGGGGGGCTCCAGGCCAAGTCGGCGAGCGAGACTGGAGGTGAAACGATTGTCGGGGTCGATACGCCCCTTGATCGCGAGCCAGTCATCCAGACGCGGGTACATGTGGCGAAAGGCCTCCGCGGACAGGCGCGCGTCCTTGGCCAGATAGACGCGACCGCCCTTTTCAATAACGATGCGGTCGAGCTCGTCCAGCAGCGGCAGCAACCCGCGCCCGCGCAGGGGCAGGTCCAGGGCCAGGGTGTAGCCGGGCATGGGAAAGGACAGCAGGCCGCCGCTCTCTTCGCCCAGGCGTTTCAGGACCGCGAGAAACGATGGACGCCGGCTGCGGGACAGGCGCTCGAGAATCTCGCGCATGCCGTCAAAGGCGGTATCCGAGGGCAACACACACTGATACTGAACAAAGCCACGCTTGCCGTACATCCGGTTCCAGTGGGCGATGGCGTCGAGGGGATAGAAGTAGCGATCGTAGTCGCTGACAGAAGGACCGCCGCGCGCGCCCTCACGCGCGTAGTACAGATGGTTGAATACCCCGATGGACAGGCTGTTCAGGGCCCATCCGGGAAAATTAAACGGCAGTGTGCGCTTTCGGCGTGGCGCGACCACCAGGGGCTGCCCGCGCCGGGTCCCCGAGAGGTCGTCCATGCGGGCATGGCGCGCACTCATGGTCACGCTGCGCCCGAGATGCCTGCCGCGGGCGAGGCAATCGATCCAGGCGACGCGATACTCGTCTTCCGGATCACCGTCCGCGAGATCGGCGAACACGCGCTCGAGGTCTGGTGACTTCTTCTGCCGCACCTTCATCCACGCGCTTTCAACCCGACGCAGCTGCAGCGTCACCTCGCCGATGACACCGGTCAGGCCCATGCCGCCAAGGGTGGCGAAAAACAATTCGCTGTTGTTGTCGCGCGTGCACGAAAGGCGCGCACCGTCGGCGGTCAACAATTCGAAGGCCTGCACCGCTGCACCGAAACTGCCGTCGCGGAAATGGTTCTTGCCATGTACATCGGCAGCGACGCAACCGCCGATCGATACGTATTTGGTCCCGGGCGTCACCGGCAGGAACCAGCCATGGGGCAGACACACCGACACGATCTCTTCCAGCGTTACGCCGGGCTCCGTGCGCAACAGGCCGGTATCGGGACTGAATTCAATAAAACGGTTCACCCGCGCGTTGAGAACGACATTGCCATTTTCGTTCAGCGCCGCGTCGCCATAGCTGCGCCCCTGTCCACGGAGGGTCATGGCGCCCTCGCGCAGCATCAGGTCGTGATAGCGTTCCGGCCGCCAGACCTCGCACTCCTGCACCGGAAAACGGCCCCACCCGGACAGGGACATACGCCGGCTGCGCATCAGTGCGCCTCCTCCGTCGAACGATCAGTCTGGAAGTAGCGGTCGTTCATATAGCAGGCGCCACAGGGCAGAAACTTCGGGATTCGGTAGAAGCGCTGACGGACCTTCGCCAGCACCCCGTCCCGATAGGCCGGATAGCGGAATCCCTGACCCAGCACAACGTAGTACTGCGCCTCTTCCACGGTGATGGTGTGATAGGCAACGCTCTTGAACAAGCTCGCGTAGTAGGCGCGTTTGGGTTTGTGGATCTGCAGGATCAGGATGTTCTTGCCTTCGAGCGTACGGAAGTCTGTCAGTATGTCATCCTGGCGACCGTGTTCGGATCCAGGTCCGAATACGATCACCCGTCGACGGCCACGATAGGCCAATGTTGCCGACAGGCTGTAGTTGGTTGTCGCGTACAGATACCCGTCACCCAGGGGACGCAGTGCCCGCAACACCTCGTCGGTATGTACGCCCAGCACGATGTACTGGTGGGGACTCTTCCAGGGCTTGAACACCGAAGTCGGCAGGACCACGAGCCCGATGACCACGAGCACGTGAATGGCGGTAAACAGGCCCATGAACCATGTGGAGATCTTCAGCTGCCGCAGGCTCAGAACCACGCCGGTGGCAATGAACAGGAACGGATAGAAACTCAGCACCCAATGCAGGCCCACGGCCTGGCGAATGGAAAGCAGGGCAAACAGCGATGCGGCGACCAGGATCAGGGCCGCAAACAGACCCAGGCGCTCGGCCCGCATCATCTCGCGCACTCGCGAACGCCCGCGGACGAGATAGACAAAAACCGGCGGTGTTGCCAGGTAGAACCACATCAGAACGTACAGCAGCGGACCGGTGATGGAGGCATGATGTCCACGGGTTCGATTGAAAAGGTTGAACAGGTAGTTGTCCCAACAATGGTCGTAGTTCCATGCGAGGTTCAGGGCGATGAACGGCACGGTGCCCAGTACCACGAGCACGATGCCGACCCAGGGCCGCCAGCCACGGCGCACGAACAACGCCAGGTAGGCGACAAAGGCAAGACCGAGGATGCCGGCGAAGAACTTGGACAGAAACGCGAGCCCCAGGAACACGCCCGCGGCCAGGTACCAGCCCCAATGATCCTTCTCCTGGGCGCGGTAGAAGCACAGGGCCGAGAGAAAGGACCAGAGGATCAAAGGGGTGTCGGTGGTAATGGGAACCCCGATCACCGTTGCCGGCGCCAGAAGGTACAGCGTCGCCGCCAGCAGCGCCCGCTCCTGGTCCACCCCGCGCAGCAGGCGGTACATACCCCAGCCGATGCCGGTGGTAATCAGGATAGTCGGTAGACGCAACCACCACAGGGCATCCCCCAGGGCCATCAACGGCGTCAGGAACCAGCCGACCATAGGGGGGTGGTCGTAGAAACCCAGGGCGGGATTCTGGCCCCACAGGAAGAAATAGGCCTCGTCGCCGGTGACGGGAATCAGCCAGGCGAGAAACAGCTTGAGGCCCAGGGTGATGGCGAGTACGGCGGCGAGCCGCTTCTTGTGGTCTTCGGCCGGCAAGCGGCGCTCCTTCTGCATCGGCGCTTAACCCCCGCATCATACCATGGTGCCACGACCCCACTCCTCAGCCGCGGCTATACGGATATCGGGCCCGGTTCTGTATAATCCCCGCCCGCATCCACGTGAGCGAATGACAAAACACGGCCGCGCCACCGCAGCGGCGCCGCGCCGGACCCAAGCAAGCCTTCATGGAAAAGACCTACAACCCCCACGCCATCGAACAGCACTGGTACCAGACCTGGGAGTCGAAAGGCTATTTCGCCCCCGGCGGCGGCGACGCATCCTACTGCATCATGATCCCGCCGCCGAACGTGACCGGCAGCCTGCACATGGGCCATGCCTTCCAGGACACCATCATGGATGCGCTCATCCGCTACCACCGCATGCAGGGGAACAATACCCTGTGGCAGGCGGGGACGGATCATGCCGGCATCGCCACGCAAATGGTGGTGGAGCGGCAACTGGAGGCCGAAGGCAAGTCCCGTTTCGACCTTGGTGACACGGTGGAGCAGTCCCGCACCGCCTTCCTCGAGCGCGTATGGAAGTGGCGTGACCACTCCGGCGGCACGATTACGCGCCAGCTGCGACGCATGGGCGCATCCCTGGACTGGTCGCGCGAGCGCTTCACCATGGACGAGGGTCTGTCCGAGGCGGTAAAAGAGGTATTCGTCCGTCTGTACGACGAAGGCCTGATCTATCGCGGCAAGCGGCTTGTGAACTGGGATCCGGTGCTGCATACGGCGGTGTCCGATCTCGAGGTGCTGTCGGAAGAAGAGAACGGCCACCTGTGGCACATGCGCTACCCCCTGGCCGATGGCAGCGGTCAGCTGGTGGTCGCCACGACCCGTCCGGAGACCATGCTCGGCGACTCGGCCGTCGCCGTGCATCCTGACGATGAACGCTATCAGGATCTTGTCGGCAAGCAGGTGATCCTGCCTATCACCGGGCGCAGCATCCCCGTCATCGCTGACGATTATGTCGATCCCGAATTCGGCACCGGCTGCGTCAAGATCACCCCGGCCCACGATTTCAATGACTATGCCGTCGGCAAACGTCACAACCTGCCGCTGTTCAACGTGTTCACCCCGGACGCCAGGATCGTCAGCGACGCAAGCGCGGAACCGAAGCCTGCGACAAAATCGGGAGACGTGATCGTTCTTGCGTCGGACATTGGCATCCCCAGCGACTACCAGGGACTGGACCGCTACGATGCGCGCAAGAAGGTAGTCGCCGCATTGGAGGCTGAAGGACTGCTGGAGAAGATCGACGACCACAAGCTCATGGTGCCGCGCGGCGACCGCTCCGGCGCGGTGATCGAACCCTATCTCACCGACCAGTGGTACGTGAAGGTCGGACCGCTGGCAGAGCCGGCGATCAAGGCGGTCGAGGATGGAGACATCCGCTTTGTGCCCGACAACTGGAAGAACACCTACTTCGAATGGATGCGCAACATCGAGGACTGGTGTATCTCGCGCCAGATCTGGTGGGGCCACCGCATCCCGGCCTGGTACGACGAGGAAGGAACGGTCTATGTCGGCCGCTCCGAAGACGAGGTACGGGCGAAACACAATGTCGGCAAGGACATCACCCTCATACAGGACGAGGATGTGCTCGACACCTGGTTCAGCTCCGCCCTGTGGCCGTTCTCCACCCTGGGCTGGCCGGAACAGACGGAAGCGCTCAAGACCTTCTACCCCACCAGCGTGCTGGTCACCGGCTTCGACATCATCTTCTTCTGGGTCGCGCGCATGATCATGATGGGCCTGAAGTTCATGGGCGACGTCCCCTTCCACGAAGTCTACATCCACGGCCTGGTGCGTGATGCCCACGGCCAGAAGATGTCCAAGTCCAAGGGCAACGTGCTCGACCCCATCGACCTGATCGACGGCATCGAGCTGGAGGCGCTGGTAAAGAAACGCACCACGGGCCTCATGCAGCCGCAACTCGCGCAGAAGATCGAGAAGCAGACGCGCAAGGACTACGCCGACGGCATCCCGGCCTTCGGCACCGACGCCCTGCGTTTCACCTTCGCCGCCCTGGCCTCCACCGGGCGCGACATCAATTTCGATCTCAACCGCATAGAGGGCTACCGCAACTTCTGCAACAAGCTGTGGAACGCGGCGCGCTATGTGCTCATGAACACCGAGGGCGAGGACTGTGGCCAGTCCGGCGGCGAAGTGGAACTGACGGTCGCCGACCGCTGGATCGTGTCACGGCTGCAGCAGGTGGAACAGGAGGTGGCCGACGCGGTGGCCGAATACCGCTTCGACCACATGGCCCAGAACCTGTACAGCTTCGTGTGGGACGAGTACTGCTCCTGGTACCTTGAACTTTCCAAGGTAGCGCTCAACGACGAGGCCGCCCCGGCAGAACGCAAGCGTGGCACACGCCAGACCCTGGTGCGGGCGCTGGAGACCATCCTGCGCCTGCTGCACCCGATCACTCCGTACATCACCGAGGAGATCTGGCAGCGGGTCGCGCCCCTGGCGGGTGTTTCCGGTGACACCATTATGACCCGGCCCTACCCCCGTGCCGACGAAAGCCATATCGATACCGCGGCGGTGGACGAGATGCGCTGGACCATGGAAGCCATCGACGGCCTGCGCAATATCCGCGGCGAATTCAATATCGCACCCAGCCGCAGGATCGATATCCTGGTGCAGGGCGCGAGCAAGAAAGAGCAGCAGCGCTTGCGCACCTACGAACCCTATATACGGTTCCTTGCACGGGTGCAGTCCGCCGATTTCATCGCCGCCGATGAAGCCGCGCCGGAGTCCTCCATGGCCCTCGTGGGCAACGTGAAGCTACTCGTCCCGCTCGCGGGCCTGATCGACAAGGAGGCCGAAATCGCGCGGCTAACAAAGGCAGTCGAAAAGAGTGAAAAGGATCTGGAGCGGGCCGGCACCAAGCTGGCGAACGAGAACTTCGTCTCCAGGGCGCCGGCCCAAGTGGTGAATCAGGAAAAACAGCGTGTCGCGGAAATGGAATCCGCCCTTGCCAGTCTGCGCGAACAGCTGGAGAAGATCCGCGCCCTCTAGGGCATTCAGTCGCCCGGCGCGAGATTCGCGATACCGGCGATCTGCTCCTCCATGCGCCGGTAGTGGCTGCCCTTCCAGTAGATCTTTCCGCAATCGCGGCACTGCCAGAACTCCTCGTACAATTCCTTCGTGCGCGGCATGAGCTTCTTTACGATTACCTGCTTGGGCACGGGCCGGATGGTGCCGTTACAATGCATACAGCGGGTGAACGGATGTAGCCTGTCGAAGAGCTTGTAACGCCTGAGCACCTCGATCAGCTGCTCGTGGGGCATGCGTGCACGCACGTAGTAGCCGAACTCCACCTGCTTGCGCATGAGCAGCTTCTTGTCCCGACTGAGCAGGATGCGCTGCTGCGTACTGGAGATCTCCGCCAGTTCGGGATCGTCGTAGTCGTTCCGGTACAGGGTATCGAAGCCCAGCATGCGCAGATACGCCGCCAGACGTCCGAGATGGGTATCGAGTACGAATCGCGCCGCGGGCGGCGGCGCCTGCAGGCGACTTTCCGTGGCGATGTTGCGGGAGCCACCGGAAGGAAAAACGGAAATGTGGTCGCCGCCACTGACGAGGTGGTCATACCCCACGGGGGTACCGTCTACCAGGATGAGGTCCACCTCCGTATGCGGTACGCCCAGGGACTCGATGACATCCTTGACCGAACCCTGTTCGCGAAACCAATGCACAAAATCGACCCGGCGCTGCTCCGCGGCAAGAAAGTCATTGAGCCCGCCGTAGAAACGGAAAGTCAGTGATCCGGACATCATCCTCCCTCGGTTGACGTGGCCACGTCCATCATACCAATCCTGGATGCTTGCGCATGAGGATCTCCCTATAATACGCAAACCATAAA
>JARRJV010000011.1:21154-62557 GCA_037388825.1 Acidiferrobacteraceae bacterium
CCATAAACGAGATCACGCCTGCGCGGCGCAATCGCGGCTTCGTCAAGAATAAGGAAAAGCAATGTCCTCCTCCATCCCGGTGCTTTCCGGTCGCTTCGCACTTGCCGGCGGATTCGCTGCCGTGCCGACAATCATTCTGGCCGAAGTCGCGGATCGCTTTGCACCCCGTACCCCGCATCTGGTGTTCAATCTGATTCCGCCTCTGAGCGTCGCCTTTGCGTTGTGGTGGCTGAGCCGGCGGGAGGGCCTGATACGCCGCGGTTCGCGCAGCCTGGGCATGGTATCCATCGCCCTTGCCGCCGTTGCCAGTTGGTACCTTGCGCAACGCGTCTACATACAACTTCACGGTGGGTTCACGGCCGAATACATGGCCGGCGCCGTGGGCGCATTGTTACTGGCCCTGCCTTTGCCCTGGATGTGGTCCTCAAGCCGCCGGTCGGGAATCCTGCTGGCAGCGGCGGTGGCCGCCGGAATCCTGGGCGTGGCCCTGGCGATCGCGATCCGGGCACCTTTTCATGTGCAGCTTTCCAGCCACGATCGCTGGCTCTATGTGCTCATGCCGGTGTGGCAGGCGACCGTGTTCGCGGCCCTGGCCGGTACCCGCAAGTTGCTGTAGGGCCAGGACAGCTACGTACCTCCTCGTGCAGGCCGCACCGGAACCATGACACTGCCGTGAAGATTGGCCACTCCGGCAAAGAAAGTTCTGGTCAGGAACGCGAACCCGGTTTGTAATATGGCCTGATCCCAAGGAACCACCTCAGGGAGGACTGGTGATATGGACGTCAAGATCGGAACCTTCAATCTCAATAACCTGTTCTCGCGTTTCGATTTTCAGGGCGTCATCGATGCCTTGCACGGTGCGCCTGCGGAGGACGTCAGCTTCCACTACGAGTTCACCGATCCCGCAGACGTAAGGATCCGCACCTTCCATGGTCGCCTGGTGAAGGCCAAGGATGAGGCGGACACCCGCACCATCGCGGAACGGATCAAGGAGATGGACGTCGACGTACTGGCGGTACAGGAAGTTGAAAATATCGACATCCTGCGTAAGTTCAACCGCGAGCATCTCGACGGGATGTACGCGACGCAGGTGCTGATCGAGGGGAACGATCCGCGCTTTATCGACGTCGGCATTCTGTCCAACCTGCCGGTGGGTGCGATCAGTTCCTACCAGACACGGGTGGATCCATCGGATCCGGCAGAGCGTGTTTTCAGCCGCGACTTGTTGGAGGTGGAGATCCTGAATGCCAGCCGCAGCCGCAAACTGTTTACACTGTTCAACACCCACCTGAAGAGCAACTTCGTCCCGTTCAACGAGGATCAGGATACCGGACACGCGGCCGCCAACGAGCGCCGTCGACGCCAGGCCGCGGCCATTGCCCAGATCATTGCCGAACGCATGCGCCCGCGGAGCAGCTATGTTCTCACCGGCGACATGAACGACGGCCCGGATTCACCCTTTCTTGCCCCGTTCGTGAACGACAGCGAGATCGCCTTGCACAACGCCCTCACGAATCCTGCGGAGACGCGTCCGCCGAAACCGGAATCCACGGGACCGGGCCCGCAGACGACCGCCTGGACCCATCGTTTCAAGCCCAGCGGGCAGCCACCGAAGTTCGAGCTGTACGATCAGATCTGGTTGAGTCCGTCCCTGAGGGACAAGCAGACAGGCGCCATGATCGGCCGGCGCAAAAATCACAAGGGGGACGGCAGCGATCATGATCCGGCATGGATCACGCTGCGCCTATGAAGCTCAATTCTTCAGTCGATAGCCGGTGCGGAAGATCCACCAGACGAAGAACAGGCACACAAGCAGGAACAACAAAATCATGGCGAGGCTGACCTCGACATTGACGTCGGAGATTCCGTAGAAACTCCAGCGAAAACCGCTGATGAGGTATACCACCGGGTTGAACAGGGCCACCTTCTGCCACAGCGGCGGAAGCATGTTGATGGAATAAAACGCGCCGCCGAGGAAGGTGAGCGGCGTGATAACCATCATGGGAATGATCTGCAGCTTCTGAAAATCGTCTGCCCACAGTCCGATAATGAATCCGAACAGGCTGAAGGAAAGCGCCGTCAGCACAAGAAAGGCCAGCATCCAGACCGGATGGGCGACGCCATAGTCCACGAAAATTCTTGCCGTTCCGAGGATCAGGGCACCGATGATCAGTGACTTGGACGCGGCGGCGCCGACGAAACCCAGCACCACCTCAAAGGAAGACACGGGCGCCGACAGGACCTCGTAGATGGTCCCGGTGAATTTCGGAAAATAGATTCCGAACGCCGCGTTGGAGATGCTCTCGCCCAGCAACGACAGCATCAACAGGCCCGGAATGATGAAGGCTGCGTACTGCACACCGTCGATCTGGCCGATACGCGAACCGATGGCGGCGCCGAAGACGATAAAGTACAGGGCCGTGGTCAGGATGGGCGAGGCAATGGTCTGCATGAGCGTGCGCCCCGCCCTGGCCATCTCCTGGATGTAGATTGCACGCACACCGTAGTAGTTCATGCCTTCTCCCTCACCAGGTTGACGAAGATTTCCTCCAGCGAGCTCTGGCTGGAATGCAGATCCTTGAAATCGATGCCGTCGCGCGCAAGCTTGCGCAGCAATTCCGGTACCCCGGTATGTTCCTGCTGGATGTCGAAGGTGAAGGTCAGCACGGTGCCGTCCTCGGACAGGGTCAGGGGGTACTGCGCGAGGTCCTCGGGAATCTGTTCCAGGGCCTGCTGCAAGGTGAGTGTAAGCTGGCGTTTTCCCAACTTGTTCATGAGGGCCGTCTTCTCGTCCACCACGCCGATGCGCCCGCCGTTGATGACCCCGATCCGGTCGGCCATCTCCTCGGCCTCGTCGATGTAATGAGTGGTAAGAATGATGGTTACCCCGGTCTCGCGCAACTCGCGCACCATATTCCACATGTCGTGACGCAATTCCACGTCCACACCCGCGGTGGGCTCGTCCAGGAACAGGACCGAGGGTTCGTGGGCCAGGGCCTTGGCAATCAGGACACGGCGTTTCATCCCGCCCGACAGGGCCATGATCTTTTCCCTGCGCTTGTCCCAGAGAGACAGGGCGCGCAGCACCTTTTCGATGTGCGCCGGATCCGGGGCCTTGCCGAACAGGCCGCGGCTGAACCGCATGGTGTCGATCACGTTTTCAAAAGCGGCGGTGGAAAGCTCCTGGGGCACCAGTCCAATGCGCGAACGCGCAGCGCGATAATCGCGGGCGATATCGAACCCGTCCACCGTGACACTGCCCGAGGTCGGTGTGACGATGCCGCACACGGCGCTGATGAGGGTGGTCTTCCCTGCCCCGTTAGGCCCGAGCAGTCCAAAGATCTCTCCCCGGTGAATGTCCAGACTGACCTCGTCCAGGGCACGCAGCCCCGTGGCATACGTCTTGGTGAGATTCTTGATGGAAATTACCGCGTCCATTGAGTCTCCGAAAAGATGTGCCGGGCGCCTTCCCGGCAGGCGAGAGCCGCCATCATACGCATCCGCCCCGGAAAGACCTACCCACGGCAGCCGGTCCCGCCGCCCCTGATCCTAGCGGTGCATCCGCAACGCCATCGCAATCGCTGCCACCAGTCCTGCACCTGCAGCCACCAGTCCCCAGTCGTCCCAGTGCAGGGGCATGAGATGCAGGGCCTCCGCCAGAAAAGGCTGCTGAATCAACACCACTGCCGATACGGCCGTCAGCGCGGCGACGATGCGGGCGGTCCACGTTTTCATGCGACTCAGCGACACCGTGATTCCCGCACTGCCAAAACTGAGAACTGCCAACGCCATGGCACGCCCGTGCTCCACCTCTCGACCGGCCCCAAGACTGTAGACATATCCGCCAACCAGCACGACGGTAAATACGACACCCACCAGTCCGATCAGCATCCATTCGCCTCGGTCGAAAAATCGCGTCGATCCGCGCAAGGTCCGCCGATGTGCCATTCCGCGACGCGGAAGCTGTTGGTAGACCAGCAGGGCGGTTGGATGAATGATCAGCTCCATCCATACGATGTGTACCGGAAGATAGAGCAGCGGATATCCGGCCAGAGGGATCACCGCGGCGCTCAGAACCAATGGAAAATGAATCATGAGCAGATAGGCAAAACTCATGTGCAGATTGGCGAACAGCTGGTTCCCTTCGGTGATGGCGCGAACGATGGTGCGGAAGTTGTCATCGATCAACACCACCGCCGCCACTTCGCGTGCGGCCTGTGTACCGCGCTCCCCCATCGCCACTCCGATATCCGCCGCTTGCAGTGCGGGGACGTCATTCACTCCGTCACCGGTCACGGCGACGATTTCGCCAGCAGCCTGCATCTGGCGCACAAACTGCAACTTCTGCGACGGCATGGAACGCGCAATGACGTCGACCTCGCGCAGATCGACATGGGGTTCATCATAGCCCGCGATCTCGTCTGCAGTAACCACGCGCGGATCACCGCCGCCCAGGCCCACTTCTTTCGCTACCGCGCGCGCCGTCAGGGGATGGTCGCCGGTGATCATAATCACGTGTATCCCGGCATCCCTGCACACACTCACTGATTCCTTTACTCCTTCGCGCACGGGGTCTTCCAGGGCGAGCAATCCGGCAAAGACCAGGCCGCTGTCGGGCTCTGCCTGTTCTTCATCGGACTCATCGAGAACTCGCTGCCCGCAGGCGATTAC
This sequence comes from Acidiferrobacteraceae bacterium, assembly GCA_037388825.1. NCBI lineage: Bacteria > Pseudomonadati > Pseudomonadota > Gammaproteobacteria > Acidiferrobacterales > Acidiferrobacteraceae > Acidiferrobacteraceae bacterium. The sequence continues at coordinate 25,826 of JARRJV010000011.1, forward strand.
CTTGTGTCCGCCCGACGCCAGTTGCTCCGCCATTGAGATCCAGCGTCGGCGCTCCGTGGCCTCGAGCCGGCATTGCGGGATCACAGTCTCATGTGCGCCCTTCGTGACTGCGAGCAGGCGCCCATCCTCCAGCCTGAGAATGGCTGACTCGCGTTTTCGATCTTCGGTGAAGGGAAACGTAAACAGGCGGTGCAGACGCGTGCGAGGCGTGTCTTCATGTTCGAGAATCGCCATGTCGAGTGGATCGCCGCTGTCTGCGCGTGAGGCTGCTGCTGCGACCTGCAGCAGCTCTTCGGGCGTCGTATCGCCTGCCGGATGTACGTGCGTCAGGACCAGACGACCGAGCGTAATGGTACCGGTCTTGTCCGAGCAGATCGCGGTAACTCGTCCAATATTTTCCACGGCCACCGCGCGACGGACAAGCGCCTGTTGGCGAGCCAGCCGGTAGACACCGACCCCGAGGAAAAAAGTGAACACCACCGGAAACTCCTCTGGCAACGCGGCGACCGCCAGGGTGACGGCGCTGATGATGGCGTCGAGGAGGCCATAGCCCTGCACCCAGCGTACCCATGCAACGACCAGACAAAGGATGACCGCGGCCACCAGCAGGACGCGCACGAGATCGGCGATTGCTCTCTGTAGTGGCGTACGTGCATGACTACCCTGCACAGCGGAACGGACGATTTCTCCGTAGAAAGTCTCCGCGCCGGTAAACACCACGCGAAGACGCGCACTTCCGGCAAGCAGGCGTGTTCCGGCATAACCCCAATGGCTGGCATCGACCGGAACCAGTTCTCCGGCAAACGCACCAGGTTCGCAGTACTGTTTCCGCACGGGAAAGGCCTCGCCGGTCAGGGCCGATTCATCAACCTGCGCCGCCTCGCTGCGAACAATGATTCCGTCGGCGGGAAACGTCTCCCCTGCCGCAAGCATGACGAGATCGCCAGGCACGAGATCGGTGGCCGCAAGGTCGATGACTTCGCCATCACGTAGAACATGGGCGCGGGTCGTGAGACGACCACCCAGGGTAGCCGTCGATGCCTGGGTGCGGCGGTGCAGCCACAGATCCATTCCGGCGAGAGGTACCAGGGCCACGGCGAGCGTCAGGGATTCCTTCAATTCGCCAACGGCGGCGAACAGGATACTGGTCGCGATAAGAAACCACAGCATTGGATCGCGCAGTGTATCGCGCACCACATCGCGCCATCCGCCCGCCGGTGCTTCAAGAATGTCATTCATTCCGTAGCGAGCGCGTCGCCGGGCGATTTCCCCAGCGGACAACCCCGTTTCGGCGTCGCGGTACGGATCTAGTCTACCGATGGGAAGCTGGCGTTGCATGAACCTGCCCGAAAATCAGGCGGCGTGCCCGCGCTCGATACTGCCAGCCGCCCGGCCGGCCATGGCCGGACAGGAAACCTGTACCCGGATCCGCGAAGAGTCGCCTACCCATGACTGTCCCATGACTCAACGTCGACGTCGGATCGACGCCTTTTTTCTTCCGCTTCTGCCAAGGACTGGCTCGGGCTCCAATTCGAAGAAAACCCGGCGATAGATCTCCAGTGTCGTTAACATCACACCGGCCAGTATGGGACCGATGATGATGCCGACGGCACCGAACAAAGCAATGCCGCCGAGGGTGCTGAGCAGAACCAGCAGGTCGGACATGCGGGCCTCGCTGCCGACGATGGTCGGCCGTATGATGTTGTCTACCGTGCTCACCACGACTACACACCAGACAAGCAGGCCAATGGCACTGCCCTGCTGACCTGTCACCCACAGGTACACCACCGCCGGAACCCAGATCAGCGGCGCACCCAGGCCGGGGATCGCGGACAAGACCATTACTACCGTGCCCCAGAAGGCGGCGCCATCCACGCCGGTCACGCGAAATGCAATTCCCACGAGCACGCCCTGCAAAACGCCGATGACAAAGATACCTTTGAGCGAAGCGCGCGTGATACCGACCCCACGCTCCAGAATCGTCTCCCGGTCGTCATCGGACAAGGGAATATACGATGCGACTCGCTGCAGGATCGCCGGACCGTCCACCAGAAAGAAGAACATGGCGTAGAGCAGCACAAACGCGTTCAGAATGAAGCCGACGGTTCCACGGGTCACCGTGGAAACGCTGCGCACCAGGAACTGACCGGTGGAGCCGGCGATCTCGCCCAGCTTGGCGAGAATACCGGTCTTGTAGGGTTCCAGTTCTTCGGCAAAGGGGATCCAGTCCGGCAGCCTGATCCCCGCTCCACCGTTTTCGGTCAGTTGCTGATGCACCCAGGGCTGGACCGCCTTGCTGATATGCAGGGCCTCCGCCGCCACCACGCCCAGCAGCGCCAGCAACGGCAAACCGACGACGAGCACCGAGGCCACCAGGACTGTTACCGACGCCAGGTAGCGGCGACCGCGAAAAGCCAGCACCACGCGCGTGTAGACCGGATAGAGCATGGCCGTGAAGATGGCCGCGAGCAGCACGGCAACGAGAAAATGCCGAATCATCGCCACGAATGCGCTGGCCACGATGAGGACCAGCGTCAGGACGAATACCTTCTGATAGTTATCGAAATTGGCACGCGGGCTGGGCACGGGTCTCTCCTCTGCTTGTGTTTCGGCGGCCCCACAGACCGGCCGCCGGTCGGCAACTTCGGATTATGCCGGGCCAGCGGCTCGATAAAAACCGCGTTTCAGGCATTCCCCCGTCGGCCAGCGCTACACGAAGGCGACTGATTCCCGTATCCTGACTATCCCCCGGCGGCAAGAAAAACAGAATAAACACGGAGTAGGGCAATGCGGCGATGGTCGTGGAGTGTTTTGGTTCTGGCGGCACTGGCAGGCGGCCATGCGACGGCAGCGCCGGACCCTGCGCAACTGATCCGGGACGCCATTCACTACTGGCGTGGCCAGACGTCCTACAGTGAAGTGGACATGGTCATCCACCGTCCCGACTGGGAGCGGCGCATGAGCATGCGTGGCTGGACACGGGGCGAGAGTGATTCCCTGATTCGCTTCACCGCGCCCGCCAAGGATGCCGGCAACGCGACCCTGAAGCTGGGTGACGCCATGTGGATCTATACGCCCAAGTTGCGCCAGATCATCAAGCTCCCGGCAAGCATGATGGCGCAAAGCTGGATGGGTTCGGATTTTTCCTACAACGATCTGGCCAAGTCCGATCAGATCATTCGCCAGTACACACACAAGCTGGTCGATACGAAACAGGCCGATGGCCATACTGTGTATACCATCGAGTCGATCCCCAAATCCGGCGCGCCCGTGGTGTGGGGCAAGGAGCGGCTTCGCATCCGGGATGACCACGTCCTGCTGGAAGAAACTTTTTTTGACCAGGGCATGAAAGCAGTGAAATCCATGAAGACGGAAAAGGTCGCGCCCCTGGGAGGTCGCCCCTACGCCGTAATCATGCGTATGAGTGACCTGGAACGGCCGGAGCACTGGACCCAGCTGGAATATCATCGCGCGAGCTTTGGCATCTCCCTTCCATCCTACCTCTTTACCCAGTCCAATCTGTCGAATCCGCGGCCCTGGAGCGCACCGTGATCTTCGCCCTCGCCTGGCGCAATCTCTGGCGGCAGCCGCGGCGAACCATACTGAGCAGTCTAGCAATCGCCTTCGCCTGCATGTTTCTCATCTTCATGCCTTCCCTGCAAAACGGCACTTACAATGCCATGATCGAGAACACGATGCGCCTGTTCGACGGCTACGCCGAGGTGCAGGCGCCCGGATATCACGATGACCCGCAGATCCGGAAAACGATTCACGATCCGCAGCCGCTGCTGGCCGAACTGCGAAGACTGCCCGGCGTGCGCACCGCCAGCCCCCGCGCCCTGAGCTACGCCCTGCTCAGCGCCGGCAACCACAGCTATGGCGCGCAGATCGTCGGCGTGCAACCGGACACCGAGCCCGGAGTCTCCACGGTACCCCATAACGTGCGCGAGGGCCGGTATCTGCAGAAGCTGGACAGCGACGAGATCGTACTGGGAGACACCCTGGCCAAGAATCTGCGTCTCAAGCTGGGGGATTCGGTAACGCTGCTCGGCTTGGGACGCGACGGCTCCCTGGCGGCGGACTCCCTCAAACTGGTGGGCATCTACCACACAGGAATCCAGGACATGGACCGCCTGGTGGCGGAGATTCCGCTGGGACGATTCCAGGAAACCTTCTCCATGGGCAATCAGATCCATGCGATCGCCCTCGGATCCGTTTGAGCACGGGCGCGATGATCTACCTCGCCATGGTGGTGGTGGTCGCCTTCAGTCTGCTGAACAGCTTGCTGATGTCGGTTCTGGAACGTACACGGGAATTTGGCGTGTTGATGGCACTCGGAATGCGGCCGGGCAGCATCGGCCGCCTGGTGTGGATCGAGACCCTGTTCATGCTCGCCATCGGCATTGGCCTGGGGATCGCCCTCGGCTTTACGGTGACCGAATACTTTTCCCACGCCGGCATCTATTTCGGCGAGGCCCAGGACCTGTTTGCCCAGTTCGGCCTGCGCGGTGCCATGTATCCGGCTATCAACAACCTCACCCTGCTCGGTGGCCCGGCCATCATCGCCCTGAGTATCGCCCTTGCCGGCATCTATCCCGTCGTGCGCATCCGTCGACTGGAGCCGGTCCCGGCCATGAGGACCGTCTAGTGATCCCGGTGTCGCTGCTGCTGCCCATGGCGTGGCGCAATATCTGGCGCAACAAGCGGCGCACCCTGCTCACCATCCTCGCCCTGGGCATCGGCGTGTGGTCCATGATCGTTCTGGCGGCGCTCATGGATGCCTGGGGCCAGAGCACCTTCGATGCCACCGTGCGGAACCTGACCGGCCATGGCCAGATCCATGCGAAAGGCTATCTCGACGACCCCGGCGCGGGACAACTCCCCGGTCGTCCTCGTCGGCATCGACCCCGCGCGCGAACGTGGCCTGTCATTCATTGCCAATGCCGTTCATGAAGGTACCCAGCTTGGCAATGCGACCGAACCCACGGTGCTGCTCGGACGCAAGCTTGCCCGGCGTCTGCACACCGGCGTCGGCAGGCGCGTTGTTCTCATGAGTCAGGGACGGACGGGCAACATCGCTGAACGGGGATTCCGCGTGGTTGGAATCTTTACCGCCGAGAACGAGCAACTGGAAACCCGTCTGGTGTTCGTCCCCATTGAGCAGGCGCAAGGCATGCTCGACATCGGAACGCAGATCTCCGAGATCGCCTTTGTGCTGCATGACATCAACAAACTGCCGCGCTTCCTGCAGCGTCTGCGTACGGCCGCCCCGGCACTGGACGTATCTTCCTGGTCGGAGCTGGAGCCCTTCACCGCCGCCATCCTGCAGATCTCCGACGGCACCGTCGCGCTGTGGACGGTCGTCATGTTCATCCTCGTGGCCTTCGGCGTGGTCAATACCCTGCTCATGGCGGTATACGAGCGTACCCGGGAGTTCGGCATTCTCCAGGCCCTGGGCCTGCGACCCCGGCTGATTCTGATACAGGTATTGATGGAGTCCCTGGCCCTGGTAGGGATTGGCGTGGTGGTCGGTCTCGCCGGCGGCGCGCTGACGGTTCTCTCCTTCCACAATGGCCTGGATCTCGGCGTGCTTGCCAAGGGTGCGGTCATGTTCGGCGCCAGCCGGGTTCTGCACCCGCAGCTGAATGTAACCGAATCGGTCTATATTGGTCTGTTCGTCTGGGGCATGGGGATCCTCACCAGCCTGTATCCTGCCTGGCGCGCCGCGCGCGAGGTGCCCGTGGAAACCATCAACAAGTCCTATTAGTGCGCTTCACCGCCCGCGGCCGGGAACCGGCGGGCATGATTTTTGTTTCATCTTTCCTTTACGTCTTCCGTATTGAAGTTCGCAAGCGGCGGCGCTATGGTCGGGAGCCTGTTTACAAGGACAGTGCATAACCATGTACCCGGGCAAACACGCCCAGGGCTACCCGGTCGATGCGGACCCCTGGCACCCGCCAGGCCACCGGTCCCTGGGAAACGCAAGCAGGCTGGCGGCATCGCGCTCGCGGCAATCCCGGCTTGCGCCAACCGAGCCCCAGGGAACGACACCGCAGCCGCGCATACTGGGGCGCGAAATCACCGTCGCCCTGCTGCTGAAGCTCATACTGCTGTTCGCAATCTGGCTCGCCTTCTTCAGCCATCCCCTTGATCGAAAGCTCGGCGCAAGCGACATGGATCGCCTGCTGCTCGGCAACACAATCCCGCCGTCCTTGACACACAATCGCCCCGCCGCATCCGGACCAGACAAGGAGGACCGCCATGACCCCTGAAAGCGTCGTTGATCTGTCGCGGCTGCAATTCGCCCTGACCGCGATGTATCACTTCCTTTTCGTCCCGCTGACCCTGGGTCTGTCGTTTCTCCTGGCGATCATGGAATCGGTGTATGTGATGACCGGCCGCCAGGTGTACAAGGACATGACCCGTTTCTGGGGCAAGCTGTTCGGCATCAACTTCGCCATGGGGGTTGCCACCGGCCTCACGCTGGAGTTCCAGTTCGGTACCAACTGGGCCTACTACTCGCACTATGTCGGCGACATCTTTGGTGCACCGCTGGCGATCGAGGGACTGATGGCCTTCTTTCTTGAATCGACTTTCGTCGGTCTTTTCTTTTTTGGCTGGGACCGGCTGTCGAAGGTGCAACACCTGGTCGTCACCTGGCTGGTCGCCCTGGGGTCCAGCCTTTCGGCACTGTGGATCCTGGTCGCCAACGGATGGATGCAAAATCCGGTGGGCACGGTTTTCAACTACGAGACCATGCGCATGGAATTGGCCAGCTTCCCTGCGGTTCTGCTCAACCCCGTGGCCCAGGTCAAGTTCGTGCACACGGTCGCGGCCGGATATGTGACGGGCTCCATGTTCGTTCTTGGGCTGAGTGCGTTCTACATGCTCAAGGGGCGGGACCTCCCGTTCGCCCGCCGCTCGTTCGCAGTCGCGGCGGGATTCGGACTCGCGGCGGTTCTCTCGGTCATCGTCCTCGGTGACGAGAGCGGCTACACCCTGGGTGACGTGCAGAAGACCAAGCTGGCGACCATCGAAGCGGAGTGGCATACGCAGAAACCGCCGGCGGCATTCACCTTGTTCGGCATTCCCGATGACAAGCAGATGACGACCCACTACGCCGTGCGCGTACCGTGGGCGCTGGGGCTAATCGCCACGCGCTCGGTGGATACGCCGGTCACCGGGATCGAGGAACTGATTGCCCAGCACAAGACCCGAATCCGCAGCGGCATGCTGGCCTACGGGGCACTGCAGAAACTTCGCAGCGGCGACAAGAGTGCCGCGGTAAAACGGACCTTCGAACAACACCGCCGTGACCTGGGATACGGATTGCTGCTCAAGCGCTACGTGCCGAATGTCGTCGATGCCACAGCTGCCGACATCGATCGGGCCGCACGGGGCACCATCCCCAGAGTCCCCATCATGTTCTGGTCCTTCCGCCTCAGGGTTGCAGCCGGATTCTGGATGTTGTTCGTGTTCGCGTCCGCGTTTTACTTCTGTGCCCGACGCACCGCCGGCGAAAAGCGCTGGCTGTTGCGTGCGGCGCTGTACAGCATCCCGATCCCGTGGATCGCGGCCGAACTGGGCTGGGTGGTAGCCGAGTACGGGCGCCAGCCCTGGTCCATTGGCGAGATTCTGCCCACGTTCCTCAGTACGTCGAGCCTCTCTACCGGGGACCTGGTGTTCAGTCTGATCGGCTTCGGTCTGTTTTACACGTCACTGCTGGCGGTGGAGCTGTACCTGATGTTCAAGTACGCACGGCTGGGACCCAGCAGTCTCGGCGAGGGTCGCTACCATTTCGAGCGTAGTCCGGCCACCGCCCAATCCTGAAGATCGCGAAGCAATGGAGATACGACCATGATATTCGACTACGAAACACTCAAGGTTATCTGGTGGTGCTTCGTCGGGGTATTGCTCATCGGGTTTGCCGTAACCGACGGTTTCGATCTTGGCGTCGGCGCGCTTCTGCCCTTTGTTGCAAAGACCGATGAAGAGCGCCGCGTCGTGATCAACAGTGTCGGACCCGTCTGGGACGGCAACCAGGTGTGGCTGATCCTGGGGGGCGGCGCGCTGTTTGCCGCCTGGCCCCTGGTGTACGCGGCCGCGTTTTCCGGATTCTATATCGCCATGCTGCTGGTCCTGTTCTCGCTGATCCTGCGACCGGGCGGTTTTGACTACCGCAGCAAGATGCCGGGCACCCGTTGGCGCAGTTTCTGGGACTGGTGCCTGTTCGTCGCCGGTGCCGTGCCAGCACTGGTCCTGGGCGTCGCCTTCGGCAACCTGTTGCAGGGTGTGCCATTCCATTTTGACGACAGCCTGCGTTCCTACTACAGCGGCAACTTTTTCGGTTTGCTCAACCCCTTTGCCCTGCTTGCCGGCGTCGTCAGCCTGTCCATGCTGGTGCTGCACGGCGCCCTGTTCCTGCAGATCCGCACCGATGGGGAGATTCGCCGGCGTGCCCGCGCGGCGGCAATGTTGTTCGGTGGCATCTTCGTCCTCGCCTTTGCCATCGCCGGCTTGTGGCTGGCCTTCGGCATCAGGGGTTATCGCATCGTGTCCATCCCGGACGTCAACGCCGCGGTCGACCCCCTGACCAAGGTGGTGCAGAAGGCCCCAGGCGCCTGGCTGGACAACTATCACACGTATCCCTGGATGATTCTCGCGCCGGTCCTCGGCTTCGTCGGTGCAACCCTGGCGATGTGGATGTCGGCGCGCAAGCGGCCCGGAGCCGGCTTTGTGTTCAGCGGCCTCGCCGCCGCTGGCGTAATCCTGACCACCGGATTGTCCATGTTTCCATTCATCATGCCGTCAAGCACGGTGCCGAACAGCAGCCTCACGGCATGGGACGCGACTTCCAGTCACTGGACCTTGACCTGGATGTTCTGGGCGACCATCGTGTTTCTGCCCATCGTGCTCGCCTACACCAGCTGGGTCTATCGCAAGCTGCGCGGCCCGGTCACGGTCGAGCGCATTCGGGAAACCACGCATAGCGCGTACTGAAAACCGGAAGGAGAATCGGATATGTGGTATTTCACCTGGATTCTTGGCGTGTTACTCGCATGCGCCTTCGGCATCGTGAATGTCATGTGGCTGGAGGCAGAGCACTGTCTCGGGCCAGACGATGAAGACTGAGCGGATGGTGCTACGGCAGGCACCGGGCGAGTCCACCCGCGACGAGGCCACACCGTGTCGGTAGAAAACTACGACTATCTCATCGTTGGTGGCGGCATGACCGCGGACGCGGCCGTCCGCGGGATCCGTGAGCGCGATGTAAACGGAACCATCGCCGTACTTTGCGCGGAAGGGCACCCGCCCTATGACCGCCCGCCCCTGTCGAAGAAGTTGTGGGCCGGCAAGGAGCCGGACTCCATCTGGCGCAACACCGCGGATGCCGGCGCCGAGATTCTACTGAATACCCGTGCGGTTCGCGGCGATACGGGAACAAAGACCGTCGAAGACGCACGCGGAGATCAGTACCGGTACGACAAGCTCCTGGTCGCGACCGGGGGAACACCCCGACGTCTGCCGTCGGTGACGGACGGGATCGTGTATTTTCGTACATTCGATGACTACCAACATGTCCGCGAACTTGCTGACCGCAAGTCGGAATTCGTCGTTGTCGGTGGCGGGTTCATCGGCTCGGAAATTGCCGCGGCGCTGGCCATGATTGATTGTCGCGTCACCATGGTATTTCCGGATACGGGGATTGGATCGAGGATCTATCCGCCCTCCCTGGGAAATTTCCTGGACGCCTACTATCGCGAACGGGGCGTGGATGTACGCGAACAGGAGCGAATCCAGCTAGTGGAGAGGAGTGGCGGACGATACTCGGTCTACACCGAAAATGGTGACGTAATCGAGGCGGATGCGGTCATTGCCGGAATCGGCATCGAACCGGAAGTAACATTCGCGCAATCGCTGGGCCTGGTGATTGACAATGGTGTGGTGGTCGACGAACTACTGTGTGCAGCAGCGGACATCTTTGCCGCCGGTGACGTCGCCAACTACCAGGATGCCGCCCTGGGCGTACGCCGGCGCGTGGAACACGAGGACAACGCCAACACCATGGGCGCCATGGCCGGACGCAACATGGCCGGCGGCTCGGAACGATATGAGCACCTGCCGTACTTCTATTCCGACCTGTTCGACCTTGGCTATGAGGCCGTCGGCGAGCTCGGCGCCGACATGGAGATCGTGGAGGACTGGGTCGAGCCGTTTCACAAAGGCGTGCTTTACTACCTCAGGGATGGCCGGGTTCGCGGGGTCCTGTTGTGGAATACCTGGGATCGTGTCGACGCCGCGCGCGATCTGATCCGGGGCCGCGAGAGCCACACCGCCGCCGACCTCGCTGGACGAATCCGCGATTAGCCGTCGCCATCCCCCTTTTGTCCCGCGGCCCACGGTGCAATCCACCCGCAGGGCGGCATGTAGGTCAGCCGATAAGAGCCAGACGAGCAGGACTTTTGTGCCACAGAAATTGACCGCGATGGCTCCGCCCGCACCAGGGCCTCCTGGATCTTGGTCTCGCCCCAGACTGGGTCACAAGCGCGCCCCCGATCCCGGGGATCACACCGCCGGGAGAGCGGGAGATTTGACCCTGCCGGCAGGGCAATCAGCGATCTGAATCGCTACTTCGCATTCATGTAGACCACGGACGGGTCTTCGACTTCCGGTACCTGCTTTTCGTACTCCCGACATCTCGACAGGTAGAACCGCGAGGGCCCGTCCCCCGGGTAGTCCTTCAGGATGGCCTCGAACAGGGTTGCCGCACTTGCCCATTGCTGGCTCTGAAAGGCATTGAATGCTTCGGCAAAACGCGTGCACAGCTGATTCACTGACGCACTCGCTTTGTCGCGCTCGCCCAGCACTTCGAGCACGTAAATCGGCTCAGCCTTGCCAACCAGAACAAACTGTCCGACGGGGCGCAACAGAAGATTGTCTGCGCCACCCACCACGGCGTGGCTTGCCAAAACATGGGTACCCAGGTGCTTGTTGAGGCTTTCCAGGCGGGCTGCGGTATTGGCGCAGTCACCAAGGATGCTATAGCCGAGACGCCCGCCGCCGCCTGTATGCCCAAGGTAGAACTGCCCCTCCTCCATACCGACGCGACCATAAAGATTGACGCCTTCCGTCTCGGCATTGAATTGGTCTACCGCGTCCAGCATTGCCAGTGCCGCGAGCGGCGCCTGGCTCCGATCAAGTGTTTCCGCCGAAGCGGCAGTCCATGCACACATGATCGTGTCCGCATGAAACTCCGTGACGTCCACGTGGTATCGTTTCAGGGCAGAAGCCAGCGCGTCAAAGTAGGAATTCATGAAAACGGCGAGCCGGCTCGGATCCATCGTTTGCGAAATGGAAGTGAAACCCGACATGTCCGTCGCGAAGCAAATTCCATACACAACCTTGTTGAGGGTGTTCGGATCGAGCTCCGTGTCCGTAAGCTGCCGTGCCACATCCTCCGGCAGGTAGTAGCTGACCGCCTTGCTGAGCCGAGTGACCCCGCGACGTTTGAGTAGATATTGCCCAAGGAGACCGACGAACAAGGCCAGGGGCAATTGAACCAGGACCGGTGTTGCCAGCGGCAGCCAGACGTTGGCGCTATTGAACGCGAACTGGACACCGACCGCGTACAGAACGGTCAGAACAAGTGCCAACGGCACGGCAAGCACGGCGGCCAAGAGGTACGTGCCACTGCCGAGAATGAATCCCAGCAGGAACAGGGTCGAGAACGTGGTAATCGCGCTGCTGGGCACCAGTGTGCGATTCGTCAGCAGATTGGCAAAGGCAGTCGCCGCAATCTCGACACCACTGAGGTCGACCCCGTCGTCCCGCGTGAATACGGTGTAGAAGCGGTCGGGCTGACCGGGATCGTAAAGGTCTGAAAAACCGACGAAAACGACCTTGCCGGCAAGATTCAGGTCGACCTTACCTTGTCCGGCATTCGAGCCCGCGATGACCGTATTGTACGGAATGGTCGGGATGGTTCCGGGTGGGCCGTAGAAATTCAAATAACGATTGTTGTGGCCGTCGTAGAGCGCGGTCAGGACCTTCATCAACTGGAAATCGCGGGCATCCAGCCCCCGCGCCCTTTCCGCAGACAGGATCTGCAATATTTTCTTGCCCAGTGCAGGATCGGTGTTGAACATGCGGCGAACTGTGCGCATCATCCGGCCGAAATCGTCTGCGCTTACTGTCCCGTCGAGGCGTTGTGGCAGGTTGGCTACCCCGGTTGCCCCTGCCTGCTTGAGGATCTGCAGCCACTGCGGGTACACGTCCCTTGCGTACACTTGCAGTGCGGCCACGGGCATGGTCGGCGCATCCCCGACACTGGGCTTGAAGGCCCAGAACTGAAAGACATTCACCTGCACCTTCGGCAAAGGAAATGGCGCAAGCACCACGGCCGATTTCGCCAGCGAGGGAATTGGCGGTATGAGCTCCTCGGTCCAGATGGTGCCGGTCTGCCGGCCGTTCACGTCAAAGACCGGCTGGCGCATGCCATTGAGTCTCTCGAACAGTACTACCCGCTTCGCTGCCGCCACGTCCCGGGCGAACCGTAGGTCATCGCTGTGCGATTTCGGCCGCTGGAAGTCCATGTCGAATACGATGGCAGAAGCGCCCAGACTGGCGAGGCGCTCTATCAAACGGCCATGGATGGAGCGGGGCCAATCGCGGGGAAGGCGGGGCAAACCAAGTCCGTGCGCCGCGCGCTCGTTGATGGCGACGACCGCGACCTTGGGCGGCGGTTGAACAGCCCCCCGCATATGGAACATCCAGGTGAGGCCAACTTCCTTCTCGAAGTCGTTACCGAGCGGAGTCAGCGCAAGAATGGCGCCAAGCAGACCCGTCACTACTCCGACCACCAGACCCTTCCACCAGCGACCCTTGAGGGAGCTGACGCCGGTTCCTTTGTGGGCCTTGGGTCGTTTGGTACTGGTATCGGTCTGTCTGGCTTTCATACGGGAATGTTGTCAGAGATTCGCTGTTTGATCCATATCCGCGCAAGGCGTCGAATCACGGACCACTTCGTGGCCCGCGAACTCATGCGTTGGTAGTCAAAGCACGCGGCATTTGCGCGGAGTGGCGCTTGGCCACCATGGGCAGAAATGCCGAGCTGCCCCGTGAATGCACGAAGCAAGAAAAACGCCCCCTTCCGGGGGCGTTCCGCTACCGATCGCATGTCTTTCCGATCAATACGTGACCCAAGCGCAGGACCGGACCACCTACGAAAGCAAAGGCCGGGGCTGCGCCATGATCGCCCGTCTCAATCGAAGAGAACGTCAAGCCGCGCTACAAGTTCCGGCGGGGCGTGGCCACGCCCGATCATCGCAGCGTGGCCCCGCCTGCTCGTTACCATCAATAGGTGAAGACGTAGGTCGTCGTTCCCGGGCACGGTGTTGCCGTACATATCGCCCAGCCACTGGGCAGATACATGATCGTGCTGTGGTTGCCGAACGAAATGCCATCCGGTGCATTGACGTCCTGGATCGGCTCCCCGCCAATCGCAGCCTTGGCATTCGGTGGAATCTTGCCCGTATAGCACGCGCTGTTGGCCCCCAAGGTGATGTTTACCAGATCGCCTTTGCCGTTGTAGTGCAGGGTGGCGTCGCACGCGCCATGCAGCACATTCACGTTTTTGGAGCTTGTTTTCGGGACCCATACGTTGTCCAGAGTGCGCACACTGCCCGGCCCAGCGATCAGGCAGGACTCATTGTTCTTACCGCCCTGAATATACGCAGTGGTGGCTCCCGCTACCGCATCCCCCTCGACGAAGATATGGCCTTCAAACGTCGTCGCATTCGAATTGAATTTGACTACCTTTTCGTGCATGGCATATTCCAGGAATCCGGACTGGGGGTCGCCCTGACCGGGGGCATAAACGTTTTCACTGGCAGAAGGGTCTTCTTGGACTGCATAGTCTGCCGATGCTGCGAAGAAACTATGGGAGACGGTATCCCCCGACAGCGAACTCACCGTGTACCCGAAATCGGCGCACTGCTTGCTGGCGTCGTCAGGGCATGCGGCCGTAAGCGGAAATTCGCCGTTGTCCCCGGTAATTGCCTCGACTTTGTAATTGTTGCCGCCACCCTTGCTGTCGACTGTAGTGCAGGAAAACGGCAGCGGATCCGCAACGGCATTCGCCGTCACAGCCGTGCTCAACACGACAAGACCAAAAGTCAGCAACCCAACCAAAGAACTACTCATTTGCTTTCGCATGACACACCCCCTTCCTAGAGTTTCTCAAAAAAACCTGTTTCCGCTCACTTGAACCTGGCGGTCTCCTGAAACAACAGGCGCACAGCTTCACTGAACCCGCACCTGCTTGACATCAACTCCTTGCAAAACACCACCGGACGATACCGTCAATGTGCCCAAGAAATCCTTGAGGCTACAAATACAGCGTCACCCGTCCGTAAATCATGCGCGCCGGCTGCATGGTCGGATTGAGCGCATCAATCTGCTGGTAGGCGAAATTATTGTCCAGCAGGTTGGTACCGCCGAAGGCCACGAATCCCCGTCTTCCGGCCAGGCGATAGCTCACCGACGCGTCCACCACCCAGAAGTCGCTGCTTTGTTTGCTAACACCGGGAACAGGAGTGCCTCCGGAATCATAGTTCTCGTGGACGTAGGTCCCCTTCAAGCCATAGGTCCAGCCTGAAGCAGTAAAGTATCGAATTCCCAGAGGGAGTTTGTGCGCCCTGATCTCGCTGACGCTTTCCAGACCCGTGGCGGGTGAATAGGATCGATTGAGGCGCTGATACTGGTACGCCATGCTTAGCGCAACCCGCTTGCTGGGCGTCATGAACAAATAGGCCCGCCCACCGTCCTCCTGCCAGTCCGCGCGCTGCAGCGTCGTGGTCGGCGGAAGGGTCGTGGTGTCCGTATACGGGAAAGGAACGGTCAAGTCGCGCCTTGACAACTCCACTCCACCAAAGACCTGTTGGGAAAACTTCTGGTCCATCGCAATGCCATAGCGCCAGGCGTCCGTCGATGCCAGATCGTCGTAAAACTGGTTAAATCCGGCTACCTGGGTGGGTTCAAGCGTCTGATCGGTAATCAGGCTGCGCTTGAGTGCCCGGAAGCCCGCCGCGCGCACTGTCGTACCCGGGCGCACCTGCCAGGTAACACCGAGTTTCGGGTTGACCTGATCTCGTGCCTGCGACAACGGGTCTCTGGTGTCATACGAGTCCCAACTGGCGCCAAGGGTGAGCCTGACGTCAGCCACCATCCGAATATTGGAATAGACGTAGGCGTTCTTCTGCTTGGCGCTGAGATCACTCGTAGTGCTGCAACCGGGTTCTGTTCCAGTCGGACAGGTAATGGGGTTGACCTGCGTTCTGTTCACGACTTCGTTCAGGTCAAAATACCCGGTACCGGCAGTGATGTCGTATTTAGCGGAACGGTAAAGGTACTGCAGTTCCGTACCCAGACCCTTGTTGTCAGGCCGTTGTTCATCCACTGTAAAACCGGGAAGCGGCGAGTCGTGAAAGGTGCTGTCCTGGCGCTTGTACATGACGGAGGCCAGCAAGATCGAGTTCGGTGCAAAGGCGTGGCGCAGACCGCCACGATAGACATCGAACTGCCGGTCGTTTCTAAGAGCCGTTGAAAACGATCCATTCATGAACTGATTCAGATCGCCGTTATTGGTATCGCGGTGCCGGTACTCGAATTGCACGCTGGTATCCGGCGACAAGGCGGACTGGATAAACGCATTGCCGATGTTGTCCGTCTGATCATTATTGGCACGGAAGCCATCGGTCTGGAATCTCGACACACCCAGGCTGTAAGACAGATTGTTGGAAATACCGCCAATTACGAGGTCGCCTGACCCGGTTGCCATTTCACCAAGCGTTCCACTCAGTATCACGTTGACCTGATTACGCTTGAACAGGGAATTGAACTCGTCCGCCGAAGCCACAGCCGGGCCGGCAGAACTGATCAGGTACAGATTGCTCTCTGCCGCCCGCGGTTGAATGGGCGCCAGATTCAGGGGATCGAGCAACTGGGCCTGCAGCAATTCACTGACGCGCGCGATTTCGTGCCGTGGCAGTACCGAGTAGGAATCGGCGAGGAAGCGGTGCGCGGAAGAATTGCTAGGGTCGGTATTGACCGATTCGTAGCCTTCCTCCAGAGCCAACTGCTGGAATCCGAGATCGCTGTAGACCTGCGCCAGGCTTACATTCCGCGCCGCCTCGTCTGAATCCAGAAGCAAACGCGAGCGATAAACCGCGCGGTTGTCGTTACGCTTGATGGAGTCGTTCACTTCCTTCAGGGCGGCTACGGGCTGGTTCTCGGTTTGCAGGCGGATGCCGTCGTAGAGGTATGCCGTGGGATCCTTGGGATCGAACTCCTTGGCAATCTTGAATTGCTGGGCATCCAGCGGCGAGCGCTTCTCCTCGTAGTACGCCTTGCCAAGATAGGCGCGCAACAGCGCACTGTTCCCGTTCAACGCCACCGCCACCTCGAGGTCGCGCCGTCCGGCTTGCAGCTGGCCACGATTGATACGCGTCAGGCCGAGGCCCAAATGAGGAAGCGGATCGGCACTGTCGGCGGCGATGGCTTTCTCGAAGGATTTTGCCGCTTTGGCAATACGGAAATCCGCGAGTTCTGCAAAACCGAGGGCCATCTGCGCCCGGCCCAAACCTGGTGCCAGGGCGAGAGACTTCTCGGCTGCAGCGATGGCATCGCGACGGTTACCGAACATCAGGTGGAGTTCGGAAAGGCGTGCCCACGCCAGGGCATCCTTGGGCTGGCGCTTCACCGCGGTCAACAGTGATTTGCGCGCTGCCGGCAAGTCAAAACGCGCCTGCTGGGCGTAAGAAAGGGCGATGTACGCGGCCGCGCTGTCAGGCGACAACTCGACCGCCTTGCGTCCTTCGGCAAGGGCCCGATCGCGATCATTCGACACCACGGCAATCACTGCGCTGAGCGCATGACCCAAACCGGAACTGGCATCCTGTGCCAGGGCACCGTCTATGTCCGCGCGCGCCTCATCGATCCGTCCCACAGACAACAGTAGCGACGCGCGCAGGACATGGAACTGGGCATCGCGCTCTTCCTGGGGCACGCCATCCAGGGCAGCGAAAGCCGCGGGGTAGTCGCCGCGGGCCGCGCTTTCCCGGGCGTTGCCCAGGGACGCAGGCGCACCGGCGCTTTCCCCGAGGGCCAGCACCGGCGGATAGTAGAGTGCCCACTGGGAGGCGTCGCGCGGCCTTACAATGGTGCGCGGCTGTGGCGCCTTGCCGGCCTCGGCCGCGACCGAGTGGCCGGAGGGAACTGCCATGCTCCCCTGATCATTCGCCGCCCGCACTGTCCCCTCGAATACCGTGAGGATGGTTTGCTTCTCGGCCACACGGATAACGAACTCCGTGCCTTCGATTGAACCGTTCAGGTAGGGTGTACTGACTTCAAACTGTCGTGGCTTGCGACTGAAGGACTGGATCGCGCCTTGCACGAGGCTCAGCAGCGAATGCTCCTTCGGTTTGCTCTTGATGTTGATGAGCCGGACAGTCGTGCGCTGGTCGATTCGCAGCACCGCCTGGTTGGCCAGAGCAACGGCCGCGCGACTGCGCTCCGCGGCACGCACCGTATCCCCTTCGCAAAGGGTGTCCTGTAGTTTTGCTGGCACCCAGTCTGCAGCGCCATTGCGCTGAAGTTCGACGCGTCCTTCCACGTCGACCACTTGCCCTGCAGCCGGATCGCAGGATTCGATGGCGTATGCGGTGGGTACAGAGAGGATAACGAGCAGCGCGGCTGCGGAAAGACGCTGTCCAAATCGCTTGGACATCTTGCCAGAAAAAGAAAAACGAGCCATGTTCCCCTACCCCGCAAGTTCGGAGCCCTTTGTTGTAACTGAAATAATCCGCAAACAAAGGGCCTAAGAACTACCCCGTTTCTGCCGGATCCGTTTCCCCTGTTGGTACTGGCTTGTTCGTCTTTCGACTTATAATAATCTTGATCGCTTTGATCGGTCACTGGCTTGGTTTTGCGTCCCTGCTACCGGCGGAGGTTGCTGCAACCACCTGTAACGGAAATGCATCAATGCCACACCAGCTTTGTCGCCTACTTGTTGCAGTAGTGGCGTCATGTATACAAGCAAGCTGTTTTACATGATCGCCATTTCTTTGACAATGCTTTTATTGTGACATCGTGCCACGCGCCGTGCATTCGTACTGACGTTTCTGAACTTCCAAGTTCAGCACAACTAACAACCCGCCAGTTACCCCATTGACTTCCCAGGGGCCGCACCCACTCCTTGCAACTCAACTTCCGACTTTTCCGATTTCTATTCGCTGACAAGGCCTTCTTCACCCAGATGGTGCCCGGATCGGCCGACTCGGTAATGACGAATAGCCATCAGCACGGCAGGCTCCTTCACAAAAGAAGAGAGCGATCATGTTCGCAACGGACTCTACGGTGGCGCGTCAAATCCGGGCGCTTGCACGAACTGGTGGGCTACCTCGACATCTGCGACAGCAAGGGATCGCTGTAACGCTTCGACCAGCATGATGGCGGCGCGAGCATCGCCATGGGACCACAAAGAAGAAACCTGCTCCGCTTGATCACGTCTTTCGATCCCGGTGCCTGGTTCGCGACCTGCGCCGCTGTCCGCGAGGAAGTGGCACCGCTGCTGGTCAGTGAATTTGAACTATTGTATGCTTTTTCAAACGGCCAACTGCGCGGAATTTTTTGATACCCGGTCGCCCATCTACCGCCCGGAACATAGGCAACTGTGGCGTACCGCGCGACAACAAGAGCCTCGAAGTTTCTTGTGAGCTTTACCGATCCGGAGACAGTGCACCATGCGGTGGTTGACCAAGCTCCTGATGATTAAGGACGAGGAGCGCTCGTCGATGGTGTACTACGTCACGATCTTCGTGCTCATCGGCGTGGGCCTGTCGCTCGGCCGGGGAAGCATGGGTGCGCTATTCCTGAAACGCTACGGTATTGAGTACCTGCCGATAATGTACGCGGTGCTGAGCGTGGTCATGGCAGTGGCGAGTCTCGCTTACGCTTCCTACGTAGATCGTATTCCTTCCGAGCGGATGTTCGTGAAAATGCTCGGCGTGCTGGGCATCCTGGTAGCTGCCATCTGGGGGACCATGTCCTTCACAAACGCCGAGTGGGTCTATCCGGCGTATTACCTCGTATACGAACTTGCATCCGAGTTGGTCATCGTCCACACCAAACTCTACGTGGAACAGAACTTCGACAGCCTGCAGTTGCAGCGCCTGTCAGCGCCGATGTTTGCCAGCGCGAATATTGGCAAGTCCGTGGGTGGCGCACTTCTTGGTGTGATTGTGCCGATCATCCAGGTTTCAAACGTCCTGCTTGTCTGGGCGGCGCTCGTAGCGATACCAATTTTGCTCATCGTCCTGCGACACAGACATGTGGGGATTTCGCCATTCTTCGTTTCCGGACGGAAAGGCCGTGGCGTTGTGAAGCAATCGGTGGAACATGTGGCCCAGGGTCTCAAGTTCTTTCAGAAGACAGAAATGCTTCGGGCCGCATCCTATGCACTGTTTTTCATGGTAATCAGTTTTTTCATTCTTCGCTATTCGGTGAACCGGGTCTTGACCGAAACCTTTCCGACTGAGGACAAGCTCGCTGAGTTCATCGGATGGATCAGCGCAGTCACCGGTACGGTCGCACTGTTGGTTCAACTGCTGCTTACTGGCCGGCTAATGCGCCGTTTCGGGGTAAAAAAGGTTGGATTGATATTTCCCTCGTCCGCCGTTCTGAGTTTCCTCGCACTCGTAGTCAGCTTCAGCCTGCCGGCTGCACTGATCGGCATATTCTCCCGGGACGTGATCTTCCCCGCCGTGCGCAAACCGTCGAGGATGGTTTTTCTACATGCCCTGCCCGACTACATGATGGGGCGCGTAAATGCGCTGTCCGTGGGCCTGGTGCTTCCGCTGGCGCTTCTGGCAACGTCCGGGTTTCTAATGTTGACGCAGAGGCTGTCGGAACCGACCTATTTTGTTGTCGGCGGCATGTGCTCCAGCCTGATTTATCTATATTTCAGAATGCGCGCCAATCGTGCCTACACGCCGGCTCTCCTCGCGACACTGTCCCACAGGTTGTTTCTTCCGCAGCGCCAGGGCGAGGATATGCTGAACGCGGGGAACGAGGAACTCTGCAAGCAGCTGGTGCGTGGCGTGTCCGGCCCGGATGAGAATATGGCGGTAGCCTATGCAAGGATGCTCACTGCGGTCTGTCCCGATGACGCGCCACGAACGATTGCCCAGCGACTGCCGACAGCCAGCTACCCAACGCGGGACCGTCTCTTGCGGCTACTGATCGCCGGAAAATTACCGGTTTCGGATATTCTATACGACTCGCTGGCCGACACGGATACTCGTCTCAAGGCAACCATTCTTGAGGCGCTGTTTGACACAAGAGACCCGCGTGCTCGCGAATATGTCGACCAATGTCTTCATTCCGACAATCCCCGACTGGCGGCGACCGGCATTTTCGGGGCGTACCGCTACGAACGGGCCCACCTTGAGCCGTCGGTGCAAGAAACCTGGCAACGTTTGCTTTCCAGTCCCCGGGACGTCGAAAACCTCGCGGGGCTCGAGCTGATGGCCCGGATACCCGATCAGCGGCTCGTGCCACAGCTTCGCAAGCTCATGGAGAATCCTTCAACACGGGTCCGCCGGGCTGCCCTGAAGTCTCTGGCTTGCTTTCCGCAAGGGTCATTGGCTGATTTTGCGCCGGTACTGCGGGCGCTATACAAAACCACGGATCCCGAGCTCCGCGCTCTGTGTGTAGAGGGCTATCGGGTACTCAGCGCGGCAGAACGACACCAGCTCTGTATTGAGGCGCTTGAAGACGAACACAATGCAGTACGCGATGCCGCGCTCAAGCTGATCGAGGAAAGCGAAGGCCGCGACCGGGCTGTGGATATCGTAAAACAGTGGATCCTGGAGAATCGCGGCTTTCCGCGCGCCCAACAATCGGCGTTGGGCGCCCTGTCGCGCTATCGGCTGCCTGGCGAGGTATTCAAACGCATCGCCGAGTCGAAGGTGCATGAGGCCAGCAAACTTGCACACGCTCTCCGTGTCATCCAGAGTGACTACGAAGCGAATACCCGTACCGATCCGGTGCTGGAGCTGCTTGCGATCGTGTTGCAGGAAAGGGTGAGCCAGGTGCTCGATCTGGCGCTCATGGCCATGGAGAATTTCGAGGATCCGGCGACGATCACCGCCGTTCGCGCGGGGCTGGCGACCAACGACCGCCGCCACATCGCCCATGCGTGCGAGGCACTGCACAATCTGCATGACCATACACTCACGGCGCCCCTCATTGCACTTGTAGACAATACCGGCTTCGAGAAGAGAGATGCGAATGTTGCGCAGGAAGATACATTCCAGAACGCGCGCGAAGTGATTGCCTGGTGCATGCACCATCCGGACGCATGGTTGCGCGAGTGCGCGTCGCGAACCGCTCCGGCGTCCGTCGCAGCGGGAACGTAACATGGCTGATCTCTATACCCGCATACTCATGCTCAGCAAGGCGCCGGTGTTCTCGAGCGTAAACACGGAAGACCTGCGAGTCCTGGCATTGGAGCTTGAAGAGGAGGCATGCTTTGCCGGTGAGCGGGTCTTTGACATTAGCGAGCCCAGCGACCGGGTCTATATCATCGAGAGCGGCAAGATCGGAATTTCGATCAACCCGGACCCGAAGGCGAAGGAGTTCATCGCGACACTGGGGCCCAATGAATGCTTCGGAGAGATGGGCATATTCGATGACAATCCGCGCTCCGCAACCGCACACGTCCTTGAGGACTCGACGCTGCTGGTGCTGGACAAGGCAAAACTGCGAGCATTGGTTCTTAACTATCCGGAAATGGCACTTGGTATGCTTCGCAGCCTGAGCCTGCGACTGCGTGAGGCAAACCGCAAACTGTAGGGGACGCTGAACAGGAGGGATCGGTATGGAGCGAAATAGCCGCGCGGGGAGATTCGCCGCGCGTTTTGCATCATCGACAATCGGTGCACTGCTGTGCGCGCTTGCTGTCGCCCCAATTACATACGCCGACGCATCGGTCGCCATCGGTGCCGATCCGCACTATACACGGGCAGGCTTCTTCGATATGCACGTGTGCGACTGGACGGATCGGCCACTGTTCTTCCTCGTCGTCTTTTCAACCGAGCGCTATGCCGAAGTGAAGAGCGTGGACGTGATCAGACCCAATGGCAAGCCGCTGGTGAAAATGGATCTCAGCCGCTACCGGATCATCAAGCGCAAAAACAAACCGGAGAAGCGGGCATTCATAAACAAGCTTCCTCTGCCGCGCGACGCAACGGACGGTTGGTATTCCGCCCGAATTGCTCTTCGGAACGGGAAGCACTATGTCGCCAAGGACTTCGTCGTCATCTACCCGATCCCCCCCGCAACCGGCCTGACGCCGCGGAATGGTGTCGAGAATATCCCGGTACCTTCGGTCCTGAAGTGGAACCCCGTACCGGGCGCCAAATACTACAAGGTATATATAAAGGATGAGTGGGAAGGCGATAGGCTCATATACAAATCGAAGCTGCTGACCAAACCCCGTTTGGATTTACCGCCAGGGATCCTCAAACCTGGTGGTTTGTACAGCTGGCGCGTGCACGCCCGCGACGTCAATGAAAACGTTCTCCTTGGTGATTTTAATCACGGGTCCTTCACGGGCGAGACCGAATTCAGTACCGCAGAATAGTGTTTGCGCCGCAAAATCGGAAATCGAGGAGCAGGACACGTGTGCGCGTGTTCCACGACCGTGTGAATTTTGAGGCAATGCGTTCTTCCGGCGCTGGCAGCGAGAACTGCGCCGTACGCAGACGGAATTTCCGGGAGGAGATTGCGTGAACATCAAGGTCCTGGGGTTTAACGGCAGTATCGGTTCCGACCGTCATACCACGTCGCTCCTGATAGACGACGACATTCTGATTGATGCCGGTACGGGCGTCTGCAGGCTGTCACTCGATGAGATACTGCGCATACGCCATATCTTTCTGACGCATTCGCATCTCGATCATCTCACCGGCATTCCGTTGATGATCGATAGCGTCTTCAGTCAAATCAAAACGCCGGTCCTTATACATGGGAGGCGCGAAACGCTAGCGGCGCTGCAAGACCATATTTTTAACTGGCAAATCTGGCCCGATTTCTCCGTCTTGCCACGGTTTGACCATCCGGTCATGCGCTTCGAGGAGCTCACGCCGGGGGATTCCTTGACTATCGGCGGTCGTACAATCCACGCGATTCCGGTGAACCACGTGGTTCCGGCGGTCGGTTACCGCGTGGAGGCAGATGGTGGCGTGTTTGCCTTCAGCGGCGACACAAGCACCAACGATACCTTCTGGGATGAACTCAACCGGTTCGATCGCCTGGATGTGCTTGTTGTGGAAGCAGCCTTTTGCGACAGGGACCTCGAGATCAGCCGCAAATCAGGGCACTATTGCCCGCAACTTCTCGCAGCCGATCTTCCGAAGCTGCGCCATCGACCCAGGGTATATCTGACGCATCCCAAGCCTGGCGCGGAGGATATGATCCTCGGCGAATGCCAGGCCCAAATTGCGGACTTTGAGATAGCCAATCTCACGGGAGACGAAATCTTCCGGTTCTAGCTACGTTGTGCCAAAGACGGCCGACATGCAGATCGTGGAGGACTGGGTCGAGCCGTTTCGCAAAGGCGTGCTTTACGACCTCAGGGATGGCCGCATCCGCGCCTGGTTTCCCCGCCGCCATATTCACTGCAGTGCCGCCGGAACGCCGATTTTCCGCGTTTTCTTGCGGTGTTGACGCGAAGGCCCGTTTGCTGTAAATAACTAAACGTTCACTAACAAAACAGGAGCGAGAAAATGGCTGATTATGATGTGGAACTGGATGCCCGCGGGCTGAACTGCCCCCTGCCCATCCTGCGTGCAAAGAAGTCCATCAACGGCATGTCTTCCGGTCAGGTGCTGCACATAGTGGCCACTGACCCGGGCTCGGTAAAAGACTTCGAATCCTTCTGCAAGCAAACCGGAAATGAGTTGCTCGCTTCCGGCGAGGCGGACGGCAATTTCACCTTCGACATCCGCAAGGCCTGATCCACGGCCCATGACCAAACGCCTGAAGGCGGCGGAGCGACGCGCGTCCATCCTCGCCGTGGCCAAGGTCCTGTTTGCCGACAAGGGTTACCACGGCGTGTCCGTGGATGAGATTGCAAAACGGCTGGGCGTGAGCCCGGCCGTTTTGTATCAGCACTTCCCTTCCAAGGAAGCCCTGTACGAATCGGTGCTCACCACGATCTCCGAAAAACGGGAGAGCTATGCCGAGGCGGCCCTGGCCGAGCCCTCGGATTTCAAGAACATCCTGCATCGCATGACGCGTGTGTTCGTGGAAAGCGTTTCGCGCGACCCTGACTACCTACGCATGGAACTCATGAGCGCCCTGGAAGAGGCGCCGGCGGCACAACATTTCTTCGAAAATCGCTGGCGTTCCTTTGCCGACTATATCGAATTCAGTCTGCGGGAACTGACGGCCGAGGGGCGCGCCGATCCGGTCGATCCCAGAACGGCCAGCCTCATGTTCCAGGGAATGATCCGCGAGGCGCTGTATGTCAAACGCATCCATCGCAACGAGCGATATCAGTCCTTCGAGCTCGACGCCCTGGTCGATCAGCTGATCGAACTGTTTCTCAAGGCCGTCGGCTATCGCGCCAACGCCTGACCGCGCGACTGCCCGAATCCCGGTCGATCACCCACCCTCCCCGGCACCGGGTGCCTTTGCCAGGATGACCGCCGAGGGGAAGGTGAACTGGCTGATCTCCTCACGTTGCAGGACCTCAAAGCCAGCGGTGACCAGGGCCGGCCCCAGGCGCACGGGCCGGCACTCGGTCAGCAGGGACGGGAACTGCTTTGCCAGCCAGTACCAGAACCGATGGACCGGTCGGGTGCCAAAGGAAAACGCCGCAACCCCCAGGGTACCGCCGGGTTTGAGCGCGCGCCGAAAGCCGTCCAGCAGTTTGGGGTAGTCCTCTTCCGGCAGAAGGTCGAGCATGAAGGTACTGAACAGGAAATCAAAACCGTTGTCGGCGAAAGGCAGATCGTAGGCGCTGCCCTCTTCCAGTCGCCAGTGTTCTAGCTCCCCGATACGCGCGAGTCGTTTGCGGGCATGGGCCAACATGGCGGGCGAAAGATCCAGGCCGATGTTTTCGCCATCAGGATTTTGCGCCAATAGGGAACTGAGCAGGCGTCCGGTGCCGACGCCCACATCGAGGACGCGGCTCCCGTTCCGGACGGAAGCAAGCTGCAGCAACCGGCGCAGGGCCTTGTCTTCGGTCAATCGGCCCCAGGTATCGTAGAACCAGGCCACATGCGCGTATTCCTTTTTCAGCTTCTCGGCAGAGAAGCTGCGTTTCAGTTGTTCGGTGTTCTCCATGTCCGTGTCTCCTTAACGATGGGCCGCATCTGCCCGCACCAGGCCATGCAAGACGACTGCGATCAGGGTGTCGGCACTGGTCTCCCAGTCCACGCTTGCGGGGTCGGCAAGCCACTGGACGATGAGACCGTCGTAGGCGGCGATCAGCACACGCGCCAGGCTGTCCGGGTCGACCCTGCGAAACTCCCCGGCTGTCATGCCCGCCCGGATCAGCTGTGCCAGCTCTGCGCCCAGGCTCGTAAACAGGATCCTGAATCGCTCGCGGATGGCCTCGTGCCGCGGAATATGACTCCAGAACTCAACCTGGGCATTGAGCAACTCGCCCGAACCTTCGACTCGCTTGGCAGCGCTGCGGGCGAGTGCGGCAAGCTTTCCGGCGAATGTCGGCGCGGCCGCCAGGGCTGCGCCGATTTCACGGTCGAGGTTGGTCGTCTCCCACTCCTCGTACACCGCCATTAGGAGCTCTTCCTTGCTTTCGAAGTAGTGATAAACCGTTCCCTGGCTCACCCGGGCGGCGGCAGCCACGTCCGAGACATTTGCCGCATGGTACCCGTGTTGCGCAAACACCCCACGTGCTGCCTCGAGGATTTGCGCCCGGCGGTTGGCCCGCACTTGCTCGTTTTGCGCCTGATTTCTTGGCATAGTTTTAAATTCTACTTTTGATTGACTACCCAGTCAATATATACCAGCCAATCCGCTTCAACCGGATCTCCAGGCAGGCGTAGACACAACGGCCAGATCAGGTCTTCATGGCCACGGCACGCCGAATTCGCTAGGCTTTTCCCCGGTCAACGAGCCGAAAGCACATGAACGCATCCAACGCCTGGAAAGAGCTGTACTCGGGAATTCTTTCGCACGCCCCGGCACTCGTGGGTCTTGTCCTCATCGCCCTGGTCCTGTGGGCTGCGAACTGGTGGTTGTTGCGGCGCAACCCAGAAATGGGCGCGGAACAGCGTCTGCCGCGGCAACTGCTGATGTTCCTTCTGTTCCTCGCCGCGCTGTTGGTTCTGATCCTCCTCATTCCCATGTCGGATACTACCCAGGGGCAGATCCTCAGCCTGCTTGGTATTGTCCTGACGGCTGTGATCGCCCTGTCGTCCACGACCTTCGTATCGAATGCCATGGCCGGATTAATGCTGCGGCTCATCAAAAGCTTCCGGCCCGGCGATTTTATTCGCATCAATGAACTGGTTGGCAGGGTGACGGAACGCGGGCTGTTCCATACCGAGATCCAGACGGAAGACCGGGATCTGACCACCATTCCGAATCTGTTCATTGTCACCCACCCCGTTACCGTGGTTCGCACTTCCGGCACCATCATCTCGGCCATGGTGTCGCTGGGATACGACGTGCCGCGGGAACAGGTGGAAACCCTGCTGAAGCAAGCCGCGGAACAGGCGACTCTGGAAGACCCTTTTGTCCAGGTGCGGGAGCTGGGTGATTTCTCCGTAATCTACCGGATCGCCGGTTTCCTCTCCGACGTGAAACAGTTGCTAACCGCCCGTTCCAACCTGCGCAAACAAATGCTGGATGCCTTGCACGAAGCCGGTATCGAGATCGTATCGCCGACGTTCATGAATCAGCGTCAGCTATCGGAAGCACGGAAATTCATTCCCCCGAAGAAAATCCCGGAACCGGGGCCGCCCGTCGTCGAAGAGGCACCGGAAGCGATCATGTTCGACAAGGCGGAACAGGCCGAGCGACTCGAGACCCTGCGCTACGAGCATGAGCAGCTGCTGAAGCAAATCGAGGAACTGGACGCCAAACGAAAAGAGTCGTCCGGGGCGGAACTCGACAAGATCGAAAAAGAGATCGACCGCCTCACCCGCGACGCCGAGGCCGCTGCACGGCATCTGGAAAGCCTGAAAGAAGCGGAGGCCTCTGCAGAGAAACCGGAAGACAAATAAGAGGCCTGCTCCCCGGCCGGACCGTCAGGACTTCTTGCGCACCCGCGGGATACTGCGCCGGCTGTTGATCCAGTCCAGCAGCGGCTGCCAGGTTTCCCGGTCGTGCTCCGCATCCTCGAGTTCGAAGATGCCGATTCCCTGGGCGTCGGCGCGCAGATAGTTCTCGCTGTCATGGATTTCCGCCAACAAGGGAATTTTCAGGCCCTTCAGGAAATCTTCGAGGGTGTGGTTGATGTCGCTGCTGACGGTGGAAAACGGGATCCGGACCGCGCGTAGCAGCCGCTCCATCGCACCCGCCACCCGATTGGCCTCACGCATACGATTGGCCACCAGGGCGAGCTTCACTTCCTTGCGCGATATCTTTCCCACGCCAAGCAACTCGTCGATGAACTTGCCTGCCGCCCGCATATCGGTGGCGGAAGGTTGTACCGGGATGAGTACCGTCTCGGCCCGCCGAACCAGGGCGGTCAGATCCTTGCCGTACACCGAGGCCGGCGTGTCCAGAATAAGCACATCCGTGTATTTCGGTGGCCGAATCGACCCCGCCAGACCGTCCAGTCCGTGAATGGGGCGATACTTGTCCGACCTCGCCGCCAGCCACCCCAGGCTGGATTGCTGTGGATCCAGATCCGCCAGTGCGACGGACTTGTGCTGGGTGGCGAAATAGCTCGCCAGATTGGTGGCGAGCATGGTCTTGCCCGACCCACCCTTCGCGTTGAGTACCATGATTCGGCGCATGAGGTTCGTTTCCGGAATGAGCCCGAACCCATTTTACGCAGTGTTCACCATGGGGTTCAAAACACCCTCAACAGCCAGCCGGATTGGTGAACCTGGCCTGCAATCTTCGGGAGAATGTCAGACTCGCCCGGGCCCGGCATTCATCCGAATCCGGGGCAATCTACCCATGACGGGCAATTTTCAGCTAGAGTAGAAAATGTGTGAAGAAAGCGAAGTCCTGCTGCACAGCAAACCCAAAAGGAGACAAGGAGGAGAGTGAGAATGATTCCCGTCCAGTTGCGCCGCATTGGCCTAGTGGCCATCTTTTCGGCCCTGATGCTCGCCATTTCCGGTTGCGTGGTCGCGCCTGCTCGTCCCGCCGCTGGCGTCGCTGTCCAATACGACTACTACTACTATCCCGACGCGGATGTGTACTACAGCATTTCCACCGGTTATTACTACTACCTGTCGGGCGGTGTATGGCTGCGCGTACACACCCTGCCCCGCCACTACCATCTGAACCCGCGGTATCGGGTTCGCGTCCATGCGCCAAGGCGCCGGCCCTACGAACATCACCGCGAGCACAGGCGAATCTATCGCCCGCAGCCCCACGACGAAAGGGGTCGGGTGAGGAATCACAACGGATATCCAGGGCCGTACCCGGGTCGGGACCAGGGTCGCGACCGGGGTCGAAATGGGAACGACGATGGGTATCCAAATGGCAATCAGGGCCGTGATGGGCGTGGAAACCACAACGGCCGGCCCGATCGTATGCCCGGTCCCGATTCCCAGGGACAGCATCGAAACGGCTCGGGGGTGCAACGCAGCCAACCGCGTTCCGGAGACAACAAGGCCGGGCGATACCAACGCAACGGCGAGAAATCCCGCGGAAGCGTCAAACCGCAGCGCGGTCGCAAGAACGGCAAGAATGTCCAGAGTGGCAAACAAAAGAGCGGGTACCAGAAAGGAACCAAGCAAGACAAAAACGGGAAGAAGCAGAAAGAGGACGACAACGGCAGCGATTCGAGGCCAATCTACCGGTAGTCGCACCCCGCGCCGGCCAATGCCGGCGCGGGAAACCGCTCGGTCACTCTAGCGGCCACGCTTCCGGCCCGGCTCCAATTCTGTCCAGTGCCCGCCCCTGTCCGTGGTAACGTACAGATGCTTGCCGCAACGGACCAGGATCCCGGATTTCGGATCATGCGGGTTTCGTATTTCGATCCGGTGTATGCAGTCGTCAAAGGGAATCCGCTGTCGTTGCCACACACCCGATCCGGACGGCCTGAAGTACAGGAACGTACCCCCTCCCAATTCGCGATGTCCGCCGAGATACAGCCCTTCGGGCCTGTCGAGCAGGTTCCAGTACTTCGCTTCCCGATCGGGATTCGGGATATAGGAATAGTCGCCCGTAGCCCGGTCACGGTACAAAATTGCCCCGTTTTCCATGGCGGCATTGATAAACAGCCCGTTGTCCGAATCCAGGAAATGCGCGTAACCCGACAGATTGGATTTCAGACCCGGGAACCCCTTGGGATCGAACCCCTTCCAGGTCGTGCTGCCCTTTGCCAGTGAGCGGATGCGCATCGCACTGTCAAGCAGATAGATCGTGTCGCTCCGGGAACGGAATACCCGCACCGGGGTGAATCCCGGAGGAATGGGATGATAGACGATGTGCTTGCCATCGAAATTCAGCAAGCGGTAAGTGTTGTCGGCCTCTCGCGCCACGCAATTGATGTACCGCCGTGCGTGAAAACAGCTGCGGAAATCGGAAAACGTATCACTCGGGATGACTGTGAACCGCGCCGAGGGTGACTTCGCCCGATCCACCCGGGCCACGGTCCCCAGGTTCCCCGCTACGCGGTTCCACGGAAACTGCCGCATTACAAAGGTGCGAATTGCAATTTCCTTGCGAAGAGCTTCAAGCTTGCGCGGATCGAGGAAGGTGTATCGCGGACGCTCAAACGGCCGCTCCCGTACGACCGCCCAGACATCGGGTTCGACATGGCGGAGATGGCGAATCATCTGCCTGGTATTGTCGATCGGCACGATATGGTAGCCGCTCCTGGTGGCCTCGCGCCCAAACCAGAGAACGAGCAGCCCATGATTGAGATTCTTGCCGGTGGAGACATGGAATGTCTCACCCAGGGCCTTGGTGTAGGTCCGGATGCCATCGGTGTAGACCATTGAGTCCAGCGTGTAGCTACCCGGCGGCAGGGCAATGACAATGTATCCGTGATGCACAACTCCCCGGTACAGGCGGCCGCTGATCCTCAGATCGGCCTCGGCCGGCAAGTCATCCGACGCCCCACGCCAGTCAACCCAGTCGATCCGTCCCACCACGATGGATTTCTGCTGCAGCTCCCCGACCGAGACCTGCACCGGCCGTCCCGCACATGCGCTCAGCATCAGGACGACCATCATGGCCAGGGTCGCGCGCCAGCCATAAAACCGGGAAAGCCTGATTGCAGAATTTGTCTTCATTGTGGCGGACTCCATCCGCGAGGCCCTCCCCGGCTTTGCGCCGGAACCAATGCAAAAGCATCATAGTCATGATCCAGGACCCCGGCAAAGGAAACCCTGTCGCCGAAGTCGCGGATGGTTTTGTGTTCGTCGCGGGACTCGTTACACTCGTGGCGTTGCCAAAGTGGTTGCCGCGTGGAGAAAAATACAGGGAAATCGACCATGTCCGGGACTCGACGCCGCAGTTCAAAACCCAATAGAAGACCAGGTCGCGCAGTGATGCCGGTTCTCGCAATCCTGGCGCTGGGAACTGGCCCGCATAGCCTCGCGGCAAAGGCGGCATCCGATGACAACGGGGCGAATCTGTCCAGGACGAATCCCGCTTCCAATGAACCGGAATTTGCGCGGGTGCAGGTCACCAATGGTCTCTCGGTACACAAGGAGACCTATATCCTGCCAATCACGTGGAGCGATCTGTACTACGGTGGCGAATCGGAGATCGAGTTCCAGATCAGTTTCAAGCAGCAGATCACCCACCTGCCGTTCTATTTCGCGTATACCCAGAAGTCCTTCTGGCAGGCCTACAACACACCCAACTCTTCCCCATTCCGGGAGACAAACTACAACCCTGAACTGTTCTATCGTACTGAGCCCGGCAAGCTGTTTGGCACGTGGGGTCTCGACGTGGGTGCCGAACACGAGTCCAACGGCCAGTCAGGCGCGTCGTCGCGGAGCTGGAATCGCGTGTACTTCGCTCCCTACCTGCCAAGGAAGAGGTCTCTGCTGTACTGGAAACTCTGGGCCCGGATTCCCGAGCGTGCCAGCAGCGATGACAATCCGGACATCACTGACTACACCGGCTGGGGAGAGTTGCACTATAGATATCGATTCGCCGGTGGGCAGTTCGTTCACATGATGTTGCGCATCAATCCGGCCACGGAAAAAGGGGCCTTTAGCATGAACTTCAGCATGCCCGGGCCACCGAACAGCTACTACTATCTATTCCATGTCTTTTCGGGATATGACGAGAGCCTGATCGACTACAACCGGCGCAATACCCGGTTTGGTATCGGCATTATCTTTGTCCGCTAGCTGTGCCGGACGGCCGAAACCCTACGAAGCCTCGTCAAGGTCGAGTGCGAGAATCATGGCGTCTTCACGGCCATGGGTCGCAGGATAGTAGTCCTTGCGGATACCCACCTCGCTGAACCCCAGATCCTGATACAGCCGATAGGCCGCGTCATTCGACATGCGCACTTCCAGAAACGCGACGCGCGAGCGGTTTCGACGCGCCACTTGCAGGAGATGGAGCACCATCTTGCGTCCGAGCCCCCGTTTCTGGAAATCGGGATGTATGCAGACATTCAGCAAATGGCACTCGCCGATGGCGTACGACATGATGCCGTGTCCGACCACACCGTCGGCAGTCTCCAGCACGCAGCAATAGTATCCGACGCGCAGACAATCGCGGAAAATGTTCTCGCTCCACGGGTAATCGTACGCAGCGTTTTCGACCTCGATCACGGCCCGAAGATCGGCAATCTCCATGGGGCGTATGTGGGGCCTGGCCGGTTTGATTACGGCACTCATGCACCCTCCACGATCTCGCGCGCCAGCTTCAGATCATCCCAGGCCTTGCGCTTGTCCGCCGGACTACGCAACAGATAGGCAGGATGATAGGTGGTCACGAGCGGAATTCCGTGATAATCGTGTCTTGTTCCGCGAAGACGGCCCAGGGCCTGATCCGTCTTGAGCAAACTGTGGGCGGCGTGACGTCCAAGCGCTACCAGGATCGCCGGCTGAAGCAATTCAATCTGTCGCAGCAGGTAGGGTTCGCACTGCTCCACTTCTTCCGGTCGGGGATCGCGGTTATTGGGTGGTCGGCACTTGAGCACATTTGCGATATAGACCTGCTCCCGTTCCAATCCGATCGCCTTCAACATTGCATTCAGCAGTTGCCCCGCTCTACCGACAAAGGGTTCCCCCTGGCGGTCCTCGTCCGCCCCTGGTGCCTCGCCGACAAACACCCATTTGGCCTTGCGATCTCCCACCCCGAACACGGTCTGGGTCCGGGTCTCATGCAGACTGCAGCGAGTGCAGCGACTTACGGTCTGCTGCAACTCCTCCCAGCCCATATCCGAAACGACGCCGCCAGGATCAGGAACCGGAACGGCGGGGGGGCCGGATACAGCAGCGAAATTCTCCCCACGAGCGACCCAGGTCTGGATGCCCATGGCCTGAAGATACTGATGACGGGTAAGATCCTGTGTCATGATGCAAGCATAACGACGGAACCGCGGAAAACAAAATCAGGATTCGCGGGGAGATACCTGATCCCCGGCCTGGAACCGGCACCGACAGACCAGGCGCTTGCAGGGATTGCATGCCGCTTTCGGTCCATTTACAAAGCTGTACCAGAGTCTTCACCGGAACACTGGCCGACCGGCCCGGGAATCGCTATTATTTTCATCCGGTTTCCACCTGACAGACGGCCGTGTCAAAACCTGTTCAGCAACCCCTTTGCCAAGCGTGCGGTCAAATCACAGGTCAAGGAAAAAGCAGAGAAGGCCCTGGAAGGCGCGCGCGAGACCATCCATGAGGCCACGGAGCCGGCGAAGAAGAAGCTGGAGCAATAAACAGACTCCTTCTCCGCCGTTCCCGGATCTAGATCGCCTGGTCGGCCTGCGGGTGTGCCCGCTCGGCCGGGCTGATCAGTTTATTCAGGGCATTCGTGTACGCCTTGGCTGAAGCGATCACGATATCGGTGTCAGCTCCCTGGCCGTTGACGATGCGACCACCTTTTTCCAGTCTTACCGTTACCTCGCCCTGGGAATCCGTTCCGCTGGTGATGTTATTGACGGAATAGAGCAGAAGCTCGGAACCACTGTTCACCACGGATTCAATCGCCTTGAAGGCGGCATCCACCGGGCCACTGCCACTCGCGGTCGCCGGCGCTTCCTGGCCATCAATGGACAACACCATCTCGGCCTCCGGGGTTTCACCCGTTTGTGAACAGACCTTGAGTGAAACGAGACGGTAGTGTTCATTCTCTGCTTCGGTTCCCTCTTCCGTGACCAGGGCCTGGAGATCCTCATCGAAAATTTCGTGCTTCTTGTCGGCGAGCTCCTTGAAGCGTGCAAACGCGGAGTTCAACTCGTCTTCGGACTTGAACTCGAAACCGAGCTCGTTGAGGCGGGTGCGGAACGCATTGCGACCGGAGTGCTTCCCGAGCACAATCCGGTTGGCCGACCAGCCCACATCCTCGGCGCGCATGATTTCGTAGGTCTCGCGCGCCTTGATGACGCCGTCCTGATGAATCCCGGACTCATGGGCGAAGGCATTGGCACCGACAATCGCCTTGTTGGGCTGCACGGCAAAGCCTGTAATGTTCGCCACGAGGCGGCTGGCAGGAACGATCTGCGTCGTGTCGAGACGCGTATCGCAAGAGAATACGTCCTGGCGGGTGCGAACCGCCATGACGATCTCTTCAAGCGATGCATTGCCTGCCCGCTCGCCCAGGCCATTGATCGTGCACTCGACTTGTCGTGCGCCGTTTATGACGGCGGCGAGCGAGTTAGCGACGGCCAACCCGAGATCGTTGTGGCAGTGGACGGAAAACACGGCCTTGTCGGAGTTGGGAACTCGTTCGATCAGGTCCTTGATCAGGGCCCCGAAATACCCGGGGATGCTGTAGCCCACCGTGTCCGGTATGTTGATGGTACCGGCCCCGGCATCGATTGCGGCCTCCACCACGCGGCACAGGAAATCCGGCTCGGATCGGCCGGCATCCTCGGCGGAAAACTCCACGTCGTCCGTATGATTGCGGGCCTGCTTCACCGCCTTGACCGCCTGCTCCACGACCTGGTCCGGCTCCATGCGGAGCTTCTCTCTCATGTGGATGGGTGAGGTGGCAATAAACGTGTGAATTCGACCCGCATTGGCCGGTTTGATGGCCTCTGCGGCCCGCTCAATATCGCCGGGGACGGCACGCGCCAAACCACACACGACGCTGTCGCGTACGACTTCGGCCACTGCGCGCACGGATTCAAAGTCCCCATGGCTGGCAATGGGAAAGCCGGCCTCGATGATATCGACCCGCATCTTCTCCAGCAGCTTGGCGATCCGAACCTTTTCGTCGCGGGTCATGGACGCGCCGGGGCTCTGCTCCCCGTCACGCAAGGTCGTATCGAATATGATCAATTGGTCCGTCATGATGTCCTCATCTGCGATGCAGGCAAACGGCGGCGCTAAGGCATCGCCGTGTCAAAATCTGGGTTCAGGTTTGTCCCCTTACGGGACATGTGGGGTTCGATTAGTGCGCCTGGCGGCGCAGCAGTCGCAGGGACAGCAGCAGGGAGAACTGGCGAACAGCCGCACGGCGATGGGCATCGCCGGCCGAAATCATGGATCGATTGGCCCCGCGGGTCATAATCCGGTTTGTGTTCGCCGTGTTCATATTGTCAATATAGCGGCTCCTTCCGCAAATTTCAAAACCTGTCAGCCCTTTTCCTTCTTCCCTTCCCGGGACCGCCCCGAACGCCGCCCGCGGCGGAAGAGCCTGCGTACGGCGGTGACCGGGCCCAGCAGGGTATACAGGACCGCCGCACCGAACAGCACCCGGGGCGGGTCCAGGGTGATCAGAACGTACAGCAGGGGCAGCGCCAGCAGGGCGACAAAGGGGATCTTGCCCTTGAGATCCAGGTCCTTGAAGCTCCGATAGCGGATATTACTGACCATGAGCACGCCCGCCGCCACGGTGACGACCAACGCGAGGATGGAGATGGCCCGGCCGGGAACCCCGTAGCTGTAGAGTACCCAGACAAAACCGGCCAGCAGCGCCGCCGCGGTGGGACTGGGCAGACCGTAAAAATAGGCCTTGTCGGTAGTGTCCACGCGCACATTGAAGCGGGCCAGACGCAAACCGGCGCCCGCGGTATAGATAAAGGCCGCCAGCCAACCGAGCTTGCCCATGCCGGACAATGCCCATTCGTACATAACCAGGGACGGCGCGACACCGAAGGCAACCATATCGACGATACTGTCGTATTCGGCGCCGAACTCACTCTGCGTATTGGTCCAGCGAGCCACCCGCCCGTCGAGGCCGTCGGCAATCATGGCAATGAAAATCGCCATGGATGCGAGCTGGAAGTTGCCGCTCATGGCCTGAACGATGGCGAAGAACCCCGCAAAGAGTCCCGCGGTCGTGAACAAACTCGGCAGAAAGAAGATATCCTTGCGCCCCGGCCGGCGTCGCTTCTCTCCGCTTTGCTCGTTCTTCTCTTCTTCAGTCTTCGCCATGGTCCACTCCCGGAGTTTCCGCTCGCGCAAGGACCGCAATGATATCGCGTCCGGACTTCACCCGGTCGCCCAACGCCACCCGCGGCGTCGCCGTATCAGGAAGGTAGACGTCGACGCGCGATCCATAGCGAATGAAGCCGAAGCGCTCTCCATGTCCGACCCGGTCCCCCGGTTGGCGATAGCAGCGGATACGGCGCGCGATCAAACCGGCGACCTGAACCACGACCACGTCGTCGCCCGCGTCGGTCCGGATCCACAGCGCATTGCGCTCGTTCTCCTTCGATGCCTTGTCGAGAGCGGCATTGAGAAAACTCCCCCGCTGATACCAGATCTCGCGAATCTTGCCGTCCACAGGACTGCGATTGGAATGAACGTTGAAGACATTCATAAAGATGCTGATACGGCGTGCCTCGCGTTCAAGGTAGGGATCGCGGACCACGTCGACGGCGACCACCCGGCCGTCCGCGGGACAGATCACCGCCCTGGGCTCCGCGGGGATGTCGCGGACCGGATCGCGAAAGAACTGGGTGACGAACACGAATAGCAGCCACATGGGCGCCGCCCACAACCAGCCAAAGAAATAGGTCAGCGTCGCCGACGCCGTGAGGAGGATCAGGATATCAATCCAGCCCTCCGGGGCGATTATGGGTTGTCTTCGCGCCGGCATTTCGATGCACCTTGGGCGATCTGAATCTGGCCAACAGGCCCGCAATCAGTTCTTTGTGGTATCGACAATCTGATTGGCCCGAATCCAGGGCATCATTTCGCGCAGCTGGGCACCAACCTTCTCGATCTGATGCTCGCCAGCCTTCGCCCGCAGCTCGGGGAAACGCTTGCCACCGGACGCAGCCTCGTCCATCCACTCCTTGGCGAATTCACCAGACTGGATCTCGCCCAGGATCTTTTTCATCTCCGCCTTGACCTGCTCATTGACTACGCG
>JARRJV010000012.1 GCA_037388825.1 Acidiferrobacteraceae bacterium
GTGTAAGAAGGAGCACCCCTTGACCCCGCTCGGACTGTGTCCGAGCGGGGTTTTCTTTTTTCTGGCTTGAATATTAGAGGACACTTATGTAGTTACACTTGCCAAAGTCATGGTCAGGAACTATGTACTACCATTAATTACACATTACATATTGAACTTCCGGAGGGGAGCAATGGGTGGGGTAAAAACACCTTCCAAGGTACGGATATCGATTGTCACTTTTACCGCGTTGGCAAGTTTTCTCTTGGTACAGGGAACGGCCCTCGCCGCTTCGAAGAAAACACTCACCTGGGTCGGGTGTGGCATTTCCAAGAAGGCCTTCATGAGTGAGGTCGCTGCCGCCTACGAAAAGAAGACTGGGGTGAAAATCAATCTTCAGGGTGGCGGTGCGACCAAGGGCATTCGCAAGGTTTCTGCGCAGCAAAGCGACCTGGGGGGTTCCTGTCGTCAGACCCTGGAGGATCCGACAACCTTTGCTCCCGACGTCCATGAACGTCGGGTACAGATGGATCCCGTGGCCTGGGATGCCCTGGCCGTGATCGTCCACAAGGGCAATCCGGTGAAGAACATTACCCTGGACCAGTTGCGCAAGGTGTACACCGGGCGGATCACCAACTGGAAACAGCTTGGGGGCAACAGCGCACCCATCGAGCTCTATGTCCGCAAGGGCAAGATCTCCGGTGTCGGACGCACCCTGCGCGAGCTCGTCTTCTATGACTATGAAAAGAACTTCAGCAGTCCACACCTCCATGTGGAGCGGTCTTCGGGGCCAATCGAAAAAGCGATCTCCAAGGAGGCTGTAAACGGGATTGCCGTGACCGGGATCAGCAGCGCGCGCAAGCGCAAGGTCAAGGTCCTGGATCTGGAAGGAAAGGATCCCAGCTACAACAACATCAAGAACGGTGACTACCTGCTGTATCGTCCCCTGTTCCTGGTGACCAACCTCGCCAGCTTCAGCAATCCGGAAGTGCGGAAGTTCAGCGAATACGTCCACAGCGAGGAAGGCAAGGCGGTTATCCGCAGGGCTGGAACCGTACCTTACGAAGACGCCATCGGCCTGTGGCTGAAATACCTGAATTCGGTCCGCAAGGCCCAGGAAAACGGCCTGCGCCAGCGAAGCAGCTGAACCCCCTCCGTTCTTGTAAGGGCTTGAACAGTTATGGTACTTTGCGCGCCTGATTTTTCAGGCGCGTAGCTCAGCTGGTTAGAGCACCACCTTGACATGGTGGGGGTCGTTGGTTCGAGTCCAATCGCGCCTACCACATTACCTTTGGCAGCTTGGTTCACCCCCGCGGCGGCCCCGGTACCGGTCGCCGCAGGAATTTTGGGTCGGCCCCTCGTACAGGTCGACGGCAAAGCACAAGCGACCACCCGTAGCGGTCGCCACTGAAAGCAGGAGATGATCATGCCCCGAATTACCCTGCCTGACGGCAGCAGCCGTGAATTTTCCGCTCCCGTAAGCGTCGCGGAGGTCGCTGCCGATATCGGCGCCGGTCTGGCCAAGGCCGCTCTCGCCGGCCGCGTGGACGGCAAGCTCGTGGATACCTCTTTTGTGATCGATCACGATGCCGGGCTGGCGATCATCACCGATCGCGATGCCGATGGTCTGGAGATCGTGCGTCACTCCACCGCACATTTGCTGGCCCAGGCGGTCAAGCAGCTCTATCCCCAGGCCCAGGTCACCATCGGACCCGTCATCGAGGACGGTTTCTACTACGATTTTGCCTTCGAGCCGGGATTCAACGAGGAGGATCTGGAGCGGATCCAGGACCGCATGCAGCAGCTGGCGAAACAGGACGAAAAGGTTGAGCGGTCCGTGATGTCGCGGGAGGATGCCATCGAGTTCTTCCGTGACATGGGTGAGGAGTACAAGGCCCGAATCATCGAAGACATCCCCAAGGGGGAGGAGATCTCCCTGTACCGCCAGGGCGACTTCATCGATTTGTGTCGTGGCCCCCATGTGCCTTCCACCGGGAAGCTGAAGGCCTTTCGTCTGATGAAGGTAGCGGGTGCCTACTGGCGTGGTAATTCCCGCAATGAAATGCTTCAGCGTATTTACGGGACCGCCTGGACCAGCCGCAAGGATCTGGACGCCTACCTGCACAGGCTGGAGGAGGCGGAGAAACGGGACCACCGCAAGCTGGGTCGCAAGCTGGATCTGTTTCATACCCAGGAAGAGGCCCCGGGTATGGTGTTTTGGCACGACCGCGGCTGGACCCTGTACAAGAACGTCGAGCAATACATGCGCGGGGTCTTCCGCGACAATGGCTACCAGGAGGTCCGGACCCCGGTGCTCGCGGACCGCAGCCTGTGGGAGAAGTCGGGCCATTGGGACAAATTCAAGGACGACATGTTCACAACCGAGTCCGAGAATCGTGAATACGCAGTCAAGCCCATGAACTGCCCCTGTCATGTGCAGATCTACAATCAGGGCCTGAAGAGCTATCGCGACCTGCCGCTCCGGATGGCCGAGTTCGGCTCTTGCCACCGCAATGAGCCCTCCGGGACCCTGCACGGCCTGATGCGGGTGCGGGCCTTCGTGCAGGACGATGCCCACATCTTCTGCACCGAGGAGCAGATCCAGTCCGAGGTCTCGGATTTCATCGATCTCCTGTACCGGGTGTATACCGATTTCGGTTTCCCCGAGGTGATGGTTCGCCTTTCCACCCGGCCCGAGAACCGCGTGGGTTCGGACGAGGTCTGGGACAAGGCCGAGCACGCCCTCGAGCGGGCCCTGAACGCCAAGGGCCTGGATTGGGACCTGCAGCCGGGGGAGGGCGCCTTTTATGGCCCGAAAATCGAGTTTTCCCTGCGGGACAGCATCGGCCGGATCTGGCAGTGCGGCACTATCCAGGTGGATTTCTCCATGCCTGGCCGCCTGGGGGCCGAATACGTGGCCGAGGATGGGGCCCGAAAGACCCCGGTGATGCTCCACCGGGCCATTCTGGGCTCCCTGGAGCGCTTCATCGGCATCTTGATCGAGGAGCATGCCGGGGCCCTGCCGGCCTGGCTGGCGCCGGTTCAGGCGGTGCTACTGACGATC
This sequence comes from Acidiferrobacteraceae bacterium, assembly GCA_037388825.1. Classification (NCBI taxonomy): domain Bacteria; kingdom Pseudomonadati; phylum Pseudomonadota; class Gammaproteobacteria; order Acidiferrobacterales; family Acidiferrobacteraceae; species Acidiferrobacteraceae bacterium. The sequence goes on from JARRJV010000012.1 coordinate 3,044, forward strand.
ACCGATGATCAGGCCGACTATGCCCGGGAAGTGGAAAAAATGTTGAAAAATCAGGGCTTCCGGGTCGAAACTGACTTGAGAAACGAAAAGATCGGCTATAAAATCCGCGAGCACACTTTGCAGCGTATCCCGTATCTGTTGGTGATTGGCCAGCGCGAGGTGCAGGATCGCCGGGTTGCCGTGCGCACGCGAAAGGGTGAGGACAAGGGGGCAATGGCCCCGGGCGAGTTCGCCGAGATCCTGACCCAGGACATCGCGGGCCGCGGCATTTGACAATTTTAGAGGACTGAAACTATTTCTGCGAAACGCGAGACCCGCCTCAACAACGAGATTACGGCGCCGGAAGTCCGGCTGATTGGCCCCGATGGAGAACAGGTTGGAGTCGTCTCGAACGAGGAAGCCTTGCAGGCGGCGGAAGAGGCCGGGCTGGACCTGGTCGAGATCTCTCCCAATGCGGAGCCCCCGGTGTGCCGGGTAATGGATTTCGGCAAGTACCAGTACGAGCAGAGCAAGCGCCAGGCGGCGGCCAAGAAGAAGCAGAAGCAGATTCAGGTCAAGGAAGTGAAGTTCCGACCGGGAACGGATATTGGCGACTACAACATCAAGTTGCGCAACCTGATCCGGTTCCTGGAACATGGCGACAAGGCGAAGATCACCTTGCGCTTTCGCGGCCGGGAAATGGCCCATCGCGAGCTGGGCATGCAGTTGCTCCAGCGGATTGAGAAGGATCTCGAGGAATACGCCACCGTGGAGCAGCATCCCCGGCTGGAAGGCCGGCAGATGGTCATGGTGATGAACCCGAAGAAGGCCGTCGGAAAATAGCTATAGCCCCGCCGATCCGAAAGCGGTGGGTCAATGAGAAGGATTGATTACGGAGTAACAGGGCAATGCCGAAACTGAAAACGAATCGTGGTGCGGCCAAGCGCTTCAAGCGTAGCGCCGGTGGCGGGTTCAAACGCAGTCGTTCGCACCTGCGCCACATTCTGACCAAGAAATCATCGAAGCGGAAGCGCCATCTGCGCGGAACGGATCAGGTCCATGAGGCCGACGTCGCGCTGGTTCGCCGTATGCTTCCGTACGCATAACGCAGAAGAGAAGGTAGCACCATGCCACGAGTCAAACGCGGTGTCGTTGCCCACGCACGGCACAAGAAAGTTCTCAAGCGGGCCAAGGGTTATCGCGGCGCACGCAGCCGTACCTACAAGACTGCCAACCAGGCGGTGATGAAGGCCGGCCAGTACGCCTATCGCGATCGCCGCCAGCGCAAGCGCCAGTTCCGCGCCCTGTGGATCGCTCGCATCAATGCGGCGGCGCGCGAGAATGGCATGAGCTACAGCCGATTTATGAACGGACTGAAGCGCGCGTCCATCGATGTAGACCGCAAGGTCCTCGCCGATATCGCCGTCTTCGACAGCAAGGCCTTTTCCGCCCTGGCCGAACAGGCCAAGGCCAGCCTGCAGTAGGTCCGTATCGCTACAAACTGGTTCGCTGGTTTGTCTTGACCTCAAAGGGGAAGGCCGGATGCCTTTCCCTTTTTTGTTGATGACACGAAAAACATGCTCTGTCTGACCCTGTTTCAGGCAGGGTCGGATGGGAGGAAAATCTTGGAGCCACAGCTGATCGCTCTCATTGAGGAGGCCGAGCAGGCGATCTCCGCCGCGGATACGGTCGACGCGGTCGAACAGCTGCGCGTCCACTATCTGGGAAAGAAGGGCGTCGTTACCCAGCAGCTCAAGCGACTCGGCGGCCTGCCGGAAAGCGAGCGTCCGGCCTTTGGCAAACAGGTGAATGAAGCCAAACAGCGCCTGCAGGAACAGTTGAGTGCGCGCAAGCAGGAACTGGAAGGCGATGCCATCAGCCAGCGCATCGCCGAGGAATCCGTCGATGTCACCCTGCCAGGCCGGGGCATCGATCGCGGCGGTCTCCATCCCGTGAGTCGAACGCTGATCCGACTGGAAGAGATCTTTCGCAGCATGGGATTCGACGTGGCCGATGGCCCGGAGGTCGAAGACGATTTTCACAACTTCGAGGCGCTGAACATACCGCAGGATCATCCCGCGCGGGCCATGCACGATACCTTCTATTTCGACTCCGGCCTGGTGTTGCGCACCCATACTTCGCCGGTACAGATCAGGTACATGGAGCAACATACGGTGCCGCTGCGCGTGATTGCCCCGGGCCGCGTGTACCGCTGCGACTCCGACGTGACCCACACCCCCATGTTTCACCAGATCGAGGGCCTGTGGGTCGATGAGTCCGTTAGCTTTGCGGATCTCAAGGGTCTCCTGATCGATTTTCTTTCGCAGTTCTTCGGGCGCGATCTCGCCGTACGCTTCCGGCCGTCGTTCTTCCCGTTCACCGAGCCGTCTGCCGAGGTCGATATTGCCTGCGCCATTTGTGGCGGGAGCGGCTGCCGCGTCTGCGGCCATACAGGCTGGATCGAGGTGCTGGGCTGCGGGATGGTGCATCCGGAAGTATTCCGACACGCCGGCGTCGATGGAAACAGGTATCAAGGGCTGGCCTTCGGTGTCGGCGTGGAGCGACTGGCGATGTTGCGCTATGACATCGATGACCTGCGCCTGTTCTACGAAAATGATCTGCGCTTCCTGCGCCAGTTTCGCTAAAGGGGGTTGGCTATGAAACTTGGCGAAACGTGGTTGCGGGAATGGGTATCGCCGAAAATGGACACGAGGGCGATAGCCGAAACACTGACCATGGCCGGCCTTGAGGTCGATTCCGTGGAAGCGGTCGCGCCGCCCCTGGCGCGGGTCGTGGTTGGCCGGGTTGTATCGGTAGAGCCCCACCCCAATGCAGAGAAACTCAAGGTTTGCGCGGTCGATGTCGGGCGCACCCGGCCGTTGCGTATCGTCTGTGGTGCTGCAAATGTCCGGGAAGGCCTCGCAGTCGCGGTGGCTCTGACCGGAGCAAGGTTGCCTGGCGGCAAGAAGATCGAAAGCACCGAGCTTCGCGGCGTGAAGTCGTCGGGTATGCTTTGTTCCGCGGCGGAACTGGGGCTGGCCGAGGCCTCGGAAGGCCTGCTGGAACTGGATCCGGATTCGAAGCCCGGCCAGGACCTGGCCGAATGTCTGACGCTCGATGATGTCAGTATCGATATCGACCTCACGCCCAATCGCGGCGACTGTTTGAGTGTTGCAGGCGTAGCACGGGAGCTGGCCGCGCTCACGGGAACGCGCCTGAAGCAGCTCCGGATCGATGCGGTACGCAGCCGCAGTCAGACGAAGCCCGTTATTCGCATTCAGGCCAGGCGCGAGTGTCCGCACTATGTCGGCCGTGTCATCGAGGAACTGGATTCGGCCGCCCGTACACCACTGTGGATGAGCGAGCGATTGCGGCGTAGCGGGCTGCGGGCGATTCATCCGGTGGTTGACGTAACGAACTACGTGATGCTGGAGCTGGGCCAGCCCATGCATGCCTTTGACCGGGCGAAAATCGATGGCGCAATTGTTGTGCGCAAGGCCCGCGCCGGAGAGAAACTGGAGTTGCTCGATGGAAAGACCCTGGCTCTGGAAGCCGGTACGCTCCTGATTGCAGACCGGGCCCGGCCTCTGGCGCTGGCCGGAATCATGGGTGGGTTGGACTCATCCGTTGGCAAGGACACCATAGACATCGTTCTGGAGAGTGCATTCTTCCAGCCATCGGCAATTGCAGGCCGCGCGCGCAGTCTGGGACTGCACACCGATTCTTCCCATCGTTTCGAGCGTGGGGTCGATCCGGCGCTGCAACGGCGGGCGATCGAGCGCGCCACCCGGCTGTTGCTGGACATTGCCGGCGGGCGCCCCGGCCCGGTGGTGGAAGAAACCGTGTGGGCCCATATGCCGAGGCGAGCGGAGATTCGTTTACATCCCGAGAAGGTAGAGCGCCTGTTGGGAGTCCGGCACAAAGCGGCGCAAATAGAATCCATGTTGCGCAAGCTCGGAATGAATCCCCGCAAACTTGGGAACGGCTGGAAGGTGACAGCGCCGAGTTATCGTTTCGATATCGAGCGCGAAGTGGATCTGGTGGAAGAGATCGCTCGCGTAGGCGGCTATGACTCCATTCCCCCACAGAGGCCCACGGCCTCGGTGGCGCCGGTGGAGCAAGCCGAAGACCGAATGGATTCATCGCGGATTCGAAATCTGATGGCCGATCGGGGTTACCAGGAGGTGATCAACTACAGCTTTGTGGATCCAGATCTTCAATCCGAACTGGATCCCGAAGCGCAGGCGGTGCCCCTGGCCAATCCCCTGTCCGCAGACCTCTCGGTCATGCGCAGCAGTCTGTGGCCGGGTCTGGTCCGGAGCGTGGTCCACAACAGCAACCGCCAGCTCAACAGAATTCGTCTGTTCGAATTGGGACGGTGTTTCCGGCCAGGCAAGCGTCGGGTGGCCGAGCACGATACCGTGGCCGCTGCGGCAACGGGCACGGTCCTTCCCCTGCAATGGGGAAGCCCGGCGCGGGAGCTGGATTTCTTTGACCTGAAAGGGGATCTTCAGGCCCTGCTCGGGCTGACCAATTTCAACGAATTTCGCTTCGAGTCAGCAACCCATTCGGCCCTTCATCCCGGGCAGACGGCCCGAATTCTGCGAAAATCGGAAAAGATTGGCTGGATTGGACGATTGCACCCAAGAATTCAGGCAAATTTGGGGGTAGAAAGCCCGATTTTCCTGTTTGAGCTCGAATATTCTGCTATACAAGATGTGGAGTTGCCTGAATATCGACCCGTGTCCCGGTTTCCGGCGATCTATCGCGATCTGGCGGTGGTGGTGGATGAGTCAGTACCCGCCCAGGACGTGCTGGATTGTGCCGTCCAGGCCGCCGGCGAGCTCCTGGTCAACCTTGAGCTTTTTGACGAATATCGCGGGGAAGGTATTGATTCCGGAAGAAAAAGTTTGGGTTTGGGCTTGACCTTGCAGGACTCTTCGCGCACTCTTAATGAAGACATTGTAGAAACCGTGGTGAACCGGGTAGTGGGGGCGCTGTCGTCGGAACTGGCGGCGCGGCTGAGGCAATAGGCCCGGACACACGGACAAAATCAACAACGACGATATAGGGATACCGACATGGCGCTCACCAAGGCGGAACTGGCAGAGAGTCTGTACAACGAGCTCGGGCTCAACAAGCGCGAAGCCAAGGAATTCGTGGAACTGTTCTTCGAGGGCATACGATCCGCGCTGGCAAGCGGGGAGCATGTCAAGTTGTCCGGCTTTGGTAACTTCGGTCTGCGTGACAAGAATGCGCGACCGGGCCGTAATCCCAAGACGGGCGAAGAGATTCCGATATCGGCACGGCGCGTGGTCACCTTCCGAGCCAGTCACAAGCTGAAGGAAAGAGTGGAAAAGAATATTCCGACCCTGCAGCAGAGATTGCGAAAGATGGCCTAGCGGGCCTGGGCCGTCGCGGGCCGGCAAGGCGGGCCCGATAAGAACAACAAATATTTTCCAATGATAACAAGAGCTTAACGATGCTAGACCCGGGAGACAATCGCGAATTGCCGGAGATTCCAGGTAAGCGCTATTTTACCATCGGCGAGGTCAGCGATCTTTGCGGCGTGAAGCCGCACGTCTTGCGTTATTGGGAACAGGAATTCCCGCAACTGAAACCGGTCAAGCGCCGTGGCAATCGCCGCTACTACCAGCGCCACGACGTGGTGTTGATTCGGCAGATCCGTGAACTCCTCTACGTCGATGGCTTTACCATCAGCGGCGCCCGCAACAAGCTCACCAATGACGATCCGGTCGACGATGAGATCGATCAAACGCGCATTGTCCGGGAACTCATTGCTGACCTGGAGTCTGTACTGGAACTGTTGCGCAACCCCTGATTCCCCTTGTGTCCGGGCAATAGTCCGGTATGATTGCCCGGTTTTTGGAACGAGTCGATTTCTCGGGGCGTAGCGCAGTCTGGTAGCGCACCGCAATGGGGTTGCGGTGGTCGGAGGTTCAAATCCTCTCGCCCCGACCAGTTCCATTCTCTTCCACTCGAATCGCGAAGCCTCGCGTCTTCCATAGACGATTTCTTCGGCAAGACATTCCTTACGCCAGGGATCCCCGATTCAGGTTGGCCGGCCCAGGATCGGCGCTCGTGCCCCTACGGTGCCTATATTATGGTCTGCCAACAGCCGTGCCGCGCGATCGGCACCGTATTCGGTCATTCCCTGGCTGACAGCTAGTGGCCTGGGCCTTGTGGGCGGGATAGAGGGGATAGACGCCGGTGCCGTGACCGCTTGCCAAATTCGATTGCCAGGGGAAGGGCGACATAGCCGGGTGCGCCGAGACCCACGGTCGCCTTGGAACGATCGATCAGTTTGCCGAATCCCTTGAATTCCCTGCAGGCGTGTTCGAGTCCATGGGGCAGGGCGAGTTGGGTAAAACGAAACCGAATAGGCGAGAAAATCGTTCTGCAAGCCGCTGAAACCGCTCGGAAATACTATATTAACAAAATCTAATATACCATAGATTAACTCTGTTGGTTCGGGCAGGTTCGCTCCGTATACTGCGCCCTCCACACCGCCCCGCGTCACCATGCAATACAGCCAAGCCGACAAGCCCGCCGGTCGCACCGAGGTTCGAAATACCACCTGCTATATGTGCGCCTGCCGTTGCGGAATCCGCGTGACCCTGCGCGACGGCGAGGTCCGCTACATCGAGGGCAACCCCGAACACCCCCTGAACCACGGCGTGATCTGTGCAAAGGGTGCGTCGGGCATCATGAAACAGTATTCCCCGGCGCGCCTGACACAGCCGCTCAAGCGCAAGGAAGGAGCAGATCGAGGCGATGCCCAGTTCGAACCGATCGGCTGGGACGAGGCCTTCGACATTTTGGAACAGCGGCTGGCAAAGATCCGCAGCACGGATCCGAAGAAGTTTGCCCTGTTCACCGGTCGCGACCAGATGCAGGCCCTTACCGGCATGTTCGCCAAACAGTTCGGTACGCCCAACTATGCCGCCCACGGCGGCTTCTGCTCCGTCAACATGGCCGCCGGCATGATCTACACCATCGGCGGCTCCTTCTGGGAGTTCGGCGGTCCCGATCTGGATCGCGCCAAGCTGTTCGTGATGATCGGCACCGCCGAGGATCATCATTCCAATCCGCTGAAGATCGCGCTCTCGAAGTTCAAGCGCAACGGCGGCAAATTCATCTCCATCAATCCGGTGCGTACCGGTTATTCCGCCATCGCCGACGAGTGGGTCCCGATCCGTCCGGGCACCGATGGTGCGATGATGCTGGCTCTGATCCACGAGATCATCAAACAGGGTCTCTACGATCGCGACTTCCTGATTCAGTACTCCAACGCCGCGCAGCTGGTGAATCAGGACGAGGCCGACAGCGAGTACGGCATGTTTCTGCGCACCGAGGTTCCGGAACAGGAGGGCTGCTTCGATCCCCAGAACAAGCTGTGGTGGGATCGCAACAGCAACCGGCCCGTTGTGACCCATAGCGAAGGTGCAGACCCTCGCCTGTTGGGCGATTTCACCCTGGACGATGGCACACGGGTGAAGCCGGCCTTCCAGTTGCTGACCGAGCGGGTGCAGGAGTACACACCCGAGTGGGCGCAGGAGATTACCGGCGTGCCGGCGGAGACCATACGACGGCTGGCCTATGAGATGGGTGTGACCGCGCGCGATCAGAAGATCGAGTTGCCCATTGCCTGGACCGATACCTGGGGCCGGGACCATGAAACCGTCACCGGCAATCCCGTGGCCTTCCACGCAATGCGCGGCCTCGCGGCCCATTCGAATGGCTTCCAGAGCATTCGCGCCCTATCCATTCTGATGAGCATATTGGGAACCATCGACCGCCCCGGCGGCTTCCGCCACAAGGCGCCGTTCCCGCGGCCAATCCCGCCGTGCGCCAAGACGCCGCGGGATCCCGGGGACGTACAGCCGGACACGCCGCTCAATGGCATGCCCCTGGGCTGGCCCGCCGATCCCGACGATCTGTTCGTGGATGAGCAGGGCGAGCCTGTGCGCATCGACAAGGCCTTCTCCTGGGAATACCCGCTGGCCGTGCACGGGCTCATGCACAATGTCATTACCAACGCCTGGCGCGGCGATCCTTACAGGATCGACACATTGCTGATCTTTATGGCCAATATGGCGTGGAACTCCAGCATGAACACGGTCGCGGTGCGCGACATGCTCAATGACAAGGACGACAACGGCGACTACAGGATACCCTTCATCGCCGTGTGCGATGCCTTTCAGTCGGAAATGGTGGCCTACGCCGACCTGGTGCTGCCCGACACCACTTATCTGGAACGGCACGACGTGATGTCCATGCTGGACCGTCCGATCTCGGAATTCGACGGCCCGGTGGATTCCGTGCGCATTCCGGTGGTCCCGCCTACGGGCGAATGCAAGCCCTTCCAGGAAGTGTTACTCGAGCTGGGTTCGCGCCTGAAGCTGCCGGCGTTCACTGATGCCGGTGGCCAACGTAAATACCGCGACTATCCCGACTTTGTCGTCAACTACGAGACCGAGCCCGGATCGGGGATTGGCTTCCTCGCAGGATGGCGTGGCAAGGGCGGCGAAAAGTTCATGAAGGGCGAGCCAAATCCGAACCAGTGGCAGATGTACGAACAGAACAACTGCGTGTTCCACTACGAGCTTCCGCGTTCCTACCAATACATGCGCAACTGGAACCAGGGCTACCTCGAGTGGGCACAGAGACACCGTCTTACACGGTATGCCGAGCCGATCCTGATTCACATCTATTCCGAGGTATTGCAGCAGTTCCGTCTCGCGGCCCAGGGCAAGACCCAGGGCAAGCAGCCGCCGGAGTACCTGCGTGCGCGCATTGAAACCTATTTTGATCCGTTGCCGTTCTATTTCGAGCCCCTGGAGGCGCAGCTTACGGACAAGCGCAAGTATCCGCTGAGTGCCGTTACCCAGCGGCCCATGGCGATGTACCACTCCTGGGATTCGCAGAATGCCTGGCTGCGGCAAATTCATACCTACAACTACCTGTATATGAGTCCGGAGTTGGGTGCGCAGGGCGATTTCGGCGATGGCGATTGGGTCTGGGTGGAATCACCGTGGGGCAAGGTACGGGCCATGTGCCGTTTTTCGGAGGCGGTCGAGCCGGGCACGGTGTGGACCTGGAACGCCATCGGCAAGGCCAGCGGTGCCTGGAATCTCGATGCCTGCGCCAATGAATCCCGCAAGGGCTTCCTGCTGAACCACCTCATTACCGAGGAGCTTCCCGCGGGAGGTGAGGGCCGCCATGCTTCGAATTCCGACCCGGTCACGGGTCAGGCCGGTTGGTATGACGTGCGCGTACGGGTGTACAAGGCGGAAGCAGACGAGGGCGTTTCCTATCCGCAGTTCGAAACCATGGCGCCCTTGCCGGGGGAGCAGCAGAAGCGGCCCGGGTGGCAGGCCTATTTCGCCGGCAAGTTCCGCAAGCAGGGAGGTGGCCAATGACCCAGCTTGCCCTCGTCATCGATCTAAACGTATGTGTTGGTTGCCATGCCTGCGTCACCAGTTGCAAGGAATGGAATACCTCGGGCATGGCGGGTTACCTGTCCGATGATCGTCCCTACGGCGAGGACCCGACCGGCACCTTCTTCAACCGCGTGCAGACCTTCGAAGTAGGTGCATATCCGCATACGGAAACCGTGCACTTCCCCAAGTCCTGTCTGCATTGCGAGGATCCGCCGTGCGTGCCGGTGTGCCCCACCGGGGCGAGCTACAAGCGTGAGGAAGACGGCATCGTGCTGGTCGATTACGACAAGTGCATCGGCTGCAAGTATTGCTCCTGGGCCTGTCCCTACGGTGTACGCGAAATTGACGAACACCAGAAGGTGATGAAGAAATGCACCTTGTGTGTGGATCGCATCTACGACGAGGCCTTGCCGGAGGCTGAACGCAAACCGGCCTGCGTTCTGGCCTGTCCCACCAGCGCGCGGCTGTTCGGCGACGTGCACGATCCGGAATCGGACGTGTCGGTGGCCGTGCGCGAGAGCGGTGGCTATCAGTTGATGCCGGAGTGGGGGACACGGCCGGCGAATCACTACCTGCCGCGGCGCAAGACGCGCATCCGCATCCACGAAGACGAACTGCTGCGCGCAGACAATCCGCTCAAGAAGGAAGAGGAACGACCGGTCGGACCGGTGCAGGAACAGACCCTGGACGACGTCACAAGCTGGTAGGTCTTCAGCCTACGGGAATCGATATGCATCCGGCATTTTCAGTCATCTTTCTCACCACCCTGATCGGCGTCGGGCAGGGGTTCTTTCTTGCCCTGTACACGGGCGAGTCCTATGCGGCCGTGAAGCTGCTGCCGGCACAGTCGGCCCCGTTCTATGTCTGGGGCAGCGCGATCTCGGTAGGCTTTCTCGTCCTTGGCCTGTTGGCCTCCTTCTTCCATCTTGGTCACCCGGAACGGGCATGGCGTTCGGCCGCGAAGTGGCGCACTTCCTGGTTGTCGCGGGAAGTGATCGTTCTGCCAGCGGTTATCGGGGTCGTCTTTATCTATGGTGTAGTGCATGGCCTGGCATGGGATCTTTCCCGGGTCGGGATACACACGGGCATTGGTGGTGATCTGACGCTTCTGATCGGTGCGGTCGGCGTGCTGCTGACGTTTGCTCTGTTCCTGAGTACGGGAATGATCTACGCGTGCATCAAGTTCCTGCAGGAGTGGGCCACCTGGCTCACGCCAGTGAACTACACGCTGCTGGGCGGCGCCTCAGGATTTACCCTGGCAACGGCCTACGCCGCTGTCGGTGCGCCGGAGCTCACGGGATTTTACGGCGGCTGGGCCATGATCCTTACAAGCCTGGCGCTGGTTACCCGCGCGGCTTCCCTGATCCGGAATGCGCGCCTGCGACCGAAGTCTTCGGTACAGACCGCCATCGGTGTGCGGCACCGAACCCTCAAGCAACGTTCCCAGGGTTTTATGGGCGGTTCGTTCAATACCCGCGAGTTCTTCCACGGAGCCCCACCGTGGTTCTTCCGGTCCATCAAGTGGGTGTTTCTGCTGCTTGTGTTTCCGCTTCCACTCGCCCTGCTGGCGACGGGCCTGGCGGCCGGTTCGGCCACGGTCCTGCTGGCTGCCTTCCTCATCCAGTATCTCGGCCTGATCGCCGAACGCTGGTTCTTCTTCGCCCAGGCCAATCACCCGCAGAACATCTATTACCAGACTGTGGGCTAGACCGGGTTTTTCGGTATCTCGTCTTTCTGTCCGCGGTTTCCCACCCGGTCGCGGGACGGGACGAGTTTGTCCTGTGTCAGAATTTTTCGCTCGCACCTGCGAAACAATATCAGCACTCATTTGCTCAATACCGCCTTGTAGGCGGTGGAGGCATCGTGTGAAACGGATACGGTTCATCTGCCTGGCGCTCGGGCTCTCAGCTGTTTGCGGCATGGCGCATGCCAAGGAGGTCGTGGGCTGGATCGAGAATGTGAAGGTCTATCCTGGCGGCATACTCGTTGCTGCCAAGGTGGATACCGGCGCACATACCTCGTCACTGGATTGCCATTGCATCACGCCGAGCGAGCGTGATGGGCATAAGTATGTACGTTTCACTATCCATGGGACGGACGGAAAGATCAGGGAGTTCGAGAAACCGGTTGTACGCGTCGCCAAGGTGAAACAACACATTGGACAGAGCCAGGAGCGCTACGTGGTGAAACTGGGAATCTGTCTCGCCGGGACCTATCGCGAACGGGAGGTGACCTTGACCGACCGGGAGAACTTTAAGTATCCGATTCTGGTGGGGCGCAATTTCCTTGGCAGTTACTTCCTCGTAGACCCGTCGGCGAAAAACATTAGCAGCCCCAATTGCAGGGATGTCAATCCGCATGAGTGACCGCCCGGTCTACGTGCTGGCGGCGCTTCTGGTTCTTTTGGCAAGCGGTCTGTTTGCCTACAAATACTTCGTCCTGAAAGTACCGCTGACGCCCAACCTTCAGGTGAAGGCCTGGGATGTGGAGGTGCGTGTCGATCTCCGGGCGGAAGGGGGGCCGGCAAAAGTCTCCTTCTATCTGCCGCGTCCGAACGGAGTCTATGAAGTGGCGGATGAGCGTTTCATTTCCGGTGACTTCGGGCTGGGAATCCGGCGCTTCGTCGACAACCGTCTCGCCGTCTGGTCGGTTCGGCGGGCTACGGGACGGAAAGTGCTGTTCTATCGGGCAACCGTCAGGCCGGCACGGGCAGTGGGCACCGGGGCAGCAGCCAATCCGCCAGAGGTATCTTCTCCCGAATTCACCGCCGCCGAACGTGCTGCGGCGGACCAGCTCTTGCGCAATGCACAGAATCAGTCGGCAGATCTGGAGACCCTGACCGAGGCGCTGCTGCGGGAACTGATGGGGCGAGCGGATGACAACCTCACGTTGCTGCTCGGCGAGTCCCCTGACTTAGATAGAAAGCTGCAACTTGCTACCCGATTGTTGGCCCGCGCCGGCATCCCGGCGCGAACGGTCCACGGCATCCAGCTCGAGCAATTAGCCCGCAATGCCCGCCGCGTCGAGTGGCTGGACGTTTATTATGGCAAACAGTGGCACAGCTTCGACCCGGTCACCGGGGAGCAGGGCCTGCCGGACCGCTACCTGGCGTGGTGGCGCGGGAACAATCCTCTGGTGCGGGTCGATGGGGGGCTGCACCTCAATACCCAGATCGCCGTCACGCTGAACCAGGAGTCGGCGCTCATGCGTACGCGCACACCGGGTGGTTTGCTGGACTTCTCGCTATTGAGTCTCCCGGTCCAGACCCAGGCCGTGTACCACGTGTTGCTGGCCGTACCCATCGGCGTCCTGTTGTTGGTACTCATGCGCAACTTCGTCGGCATCAAGACATTTGGCACGTTCATGCCCGTACTGATTGCGTTGGCGTTTCGCGAGACCCAGTTGTTGTGGGGCATCGTTCTGTTCTGCACCGTGGTAGGGTCGGGACTGGCGTTTCGATTCTACTTCGAACGCCTGAAGCTGTTGCTGGTGCCCCGGCTGGCGTCGGTGTTGATCATCGTCGTACTGTTGATGGCCATCATCAGCGTGATCAGCTACCGCCTGGGGCTGCACCGCGCCTTGTCCGTTGCGCTGTTTCCAATCGTGATCATGACCATGACCGTGGAGCGCATGTCCATTGTCTGGGAGGAACGTGGCGCGCGCGAGGCCCTGGAGCAGGGCGCGGGCAGCCTGTTCGTGGCTGCGCTGGCCTACCTCGTGATGCAGATCGAACCGCTACGCCATGTCATCTTCCTGTACCCGGAGCTGTTGCTGGTGATCCTTGCGGCTACCATCCTCATGGGCCGCTACACCGGGTACCGGCTCACCGAACTCATTCGTTTCCGCGAGTTCGGTGGCGGCAAGCGGCCATGATGCTGGCGACGCGACGACAGCTGGCGGAGGCCGGTGTACTCGGTATCAACCGGCGCAATGCCCGGTTCACTTTGCCGTGCAACCCCCGCAAATACTACCCGCGGGTGGACGACAAGGAACAGACCAAGCAGCTGGCGCAGGAGGCCGGAATCGCGGTACCACCCCTGTATGGCGTGCTCCACATCGAGCGCCAGGTACGGGATCTGGCGCGCCAGGTCGCGCCGTACGCCGACTTCGTGATCAAGCCCGCCCAGGGCAGCGGTGGCAACGGGATCGTGGTGATCACCGGGCGAACCGGCTCGGGCTATCGCCTGGTCAACGGCGTTACCCTCGATGAGCGCGAACTGGCGCACCACGCGTCCAACGTTCTTAGTGGCATGTACAGCCTGGGCGGACAGCCAGACAAGGCGCTGATCGAATACCGGGTGCAGTTCGACCCCGTGTTCGCAGGCATCTCATACCAGGGCGTGCCGGACATTCGCATCATCAACTACCTGGGGGTGCCGGTAATGGCCATGATTCGTCTGCCGACGCAGCGTTCCAGGGGTCGGGCAAACCTGCACCAGGGCGCCATCGGCGCCGGAGTCGATCTGGCAACCGGGACCACGCTGCACGCGGTGCAGGACAATGCAATGGTGACGATGCACCCCGACACCGGCAACGCAATCACAGGGATCACGATTCCGTACTGGGACCAGATCTTGGCGCTGGCCGCACGCTGCTACGAATTGACCGGACTGGGATACCAGGGGGCGGATTTCGTTCTGGACAGCGAGCGCGGACCGCTCCTGCTCGAGTTGAACGCGCGTCCGGGACTGAACATCCAGATCGCGAATCACGCCGGTCTGTTGCCCCGGCTGCGGCAGGTGGAGCGTTCTGGGGCGCATGTCCGCGGGTATGAACAGCGGGTGGGATTCGCCAAACGCGCCTTCGCGCACAAGGAGGCATAGCGGCCACGATCACGCCTTCCCGCGCTTCAGCAGCACGTACACGGCGCCGGTGCCGCCATCCGCCGGCAGGGCGGAACAGAAGGCCAGCACCTCATTCCTTTGCGGAAGCCAGTTGTTGATCTTCTGCTTCAGTACGGGAATGCGCCCGGCGGATGACAGGCCCTTGCCGTGAATGATGCGCACGCAGCGCCAGCCACGCAGCTGGGCATCACGCAGGAACCGGGTCAGCTGTTCACGTGACTCGGCCACTGTGAGTCCGTGCAGATCCAGTTGGCCCTCGATTGCATACTTGCCGGTTCGCAGCTTGCGCATGACGCTGTGCTGGATCCCGGGACGCGTGTACAGAAGCTCGTCACCGGTTTCGACCTCGTTGGCCTCGAACCCGTCCGACAGCAGACTGTCCATGACCGCTTGGTTGTCTTCCAGCGTCTTTTTCGGAACCGGCTTGGGTTTGCGTCCGTCGGGCGTGACCCGGTCCTGCTTGATGGGACGGGCCCCGGCGACGGCATCGCGAAACAACGAGCCGTCGTCCGGGTTCCGTTTGCCGTCTTTGCCCATGTTCGTGTTCCGGGGCAGTGGGGTGCAGGCCACCCCGTGGGATTGGATCAGCTCTTCAGATAGCGCTCGGCATCCAGGGCCGCCATACAGCCGGTCCCGGCGGACGTGACGGCCTGGCGATAGGTGTAGTCCTGTACGTCCCCGGCCGCAAACACGCCCTCGATGCTGGTTGCGGTGGCATTGGTATGACCGCACGCGGTCTTGATATAGCCGTGGTCCATGTCGAGCTGGTCGGCGAATAGATCGGTATTGGGCTTGTGACCGATGGCGATGAACACGCCTTGCACGTCCAGGTCTTTGGTCTGGCCGTCGCGATTCTTGATGCGCGCGCCGGTGACACCGCCTGCATCGCCCAGTACTTCATCGAGCTCGCTGTTCAGTTCAAGGCGGATGTTGCCGTTGTTCACCTTTTCCATCATCTCGTCGATGAGAATGGCCTCGGCACGGAACTCCTCACGTCGGTGCACGACCGTGACCGTCTTGGCAATGTTGGAAAGATAAAGCGCCTCTTCCACGGCAGTATTGCCGCCGCCGATAACGGCGACGTCCTGCGTTCTGTAGAAGAAACCGTCGCAGGTGGCGCAGGCGGATACACCCCTGCCCTTGAACTTCTCCTCCGATGGCAGGCCGAGGTACTTGGCGGAGGCGCCGGTGGCAATGATGAGTGCATCACAGGTGTACACCCCGGAATCCCCCGTGAGCCGGAAGGGTTTCTGCTGGAGTTCCGCCTTCTGGATGGTGTCGAAGATGATCTCGGTCTCGAAGCGTTCCGCATGCTTGCGGAAGCGTTCCATCAATTCCGGCCCCTGTACGCCCTCGCTGTCGGCCGGCCAGTTGTCCACATCCGTGGTCGTGGTGAGCTGTCCGCCCTGTTCCATCCCCGTAATCAGTACGGGTTTGAGGTTGGCGCGGGCCGCGTAGACCGCAGCCGTGTAGCCCGCGGGTCCCGAACCGAGGATCAGCAGGCGTGCGTGTTTTTCTTCACTCATGGTGCAAAAAACTCCAGTCAGGTCATGGACAGGAACGGTCAGATACCCCGCCCCGGGGACCTGTTGTAATGGGGGCGAAAATCACTCATAAAAGTGCGCTGGGAATTCTAAGTGATAAGCCTCACAGCGGCAAAGGAGCCATCATGCGCATCGGTATCCCGAAGGAGATCAAGGTTTTGGAGGGGCGGGTTGCCCTGATACCGGCGGCGGTGGCGGAAGTCGTACGCCAGGGTCACGAGGTGCACGTGCAGGCGGGGGCCGGCGAGGCGAGCGGATACAGCGACGAGGACTACCTCGCCGCAGGGGCGACAATCGACCCCGATGCCGCCAGCGTCTACGGCGCCGCGAAACTGGTGCTGAAAGTCAAAGAGCCGATCGAGCCCGAATACGCGCTCTTGCGCGAGGACCATATCGTATTTTCCTATCTGCATCTGGCGGCGACGCCGGTGTTGGCGCGTACGCTGCAGGACAAGGGCTTGACCGCCATTGCCTTCGAGACCGTGGAGGAGGGCGGCGGACTGCCACTACTTGCGCCCATGAGCGATATCGCCGGGCGCCTGGCGGTTCAGGCAGGGTCCAATCTGCTGTTTCGGCCGAATGGCGGGCGTGGCCTGATGCTGGGCGGCATGCCGGCGGCCGAACGGGGGCACGTAGTCATCCTTGGCGCCGGTACCGTCGGAAGCAATGCCGCCGCGGTCGCCGCCTCCCTCGGGGCGCGGCTCACGGTTTTCGACCGCAAGCGGGAGAAACTTGCGCGAATGCACAGTCTGGGCGCGAACGTGACTGGCCTGCCGGCATTCGCGGATCTGATCGCTGAAGCCGTGCAGGACGCGGACCTGCTTGTCGGAGCGGTATTGTTGCCCGGCGGCAGGGCCCCGGTCCTGGTGAACGAGGAGCAGGTAAAGGGTATGCGGCCGGGCAGCGTGATCGTGGACGTGGCGGTGGACCAGGGGGGCTGTATCGCCACCACGCGGCCCACGGACTGGGAGCGGCCTGCCTACGAGGATCATGGGGTCGTCCATTTCGCCGTGACCAATATGCCGGGGGCAGTGCCCCGGACCGCCTCCCAGGCCCTGTCGACCTCCCTGGTCCCCTACCTGCTGCGTCTGGCGGGGCCCGGGGGACTGGAGGATCCCGCCATCCGCACCGGAATCAATGTCCAGGCCGGCAAAATTGTTCACGCGGCGGTCGCCGAGGCGCTAAAATAGCCCGACCCCTTGGCTGGGGTTCTAGAAATGGCGATAATAAACGCCAGTAAATCATTAACTAGTAAGGATAATTGTGTCCCAAGCCACGAGGAAGAAGGTCTCCGAGCCGTTGTTTACCCCGGCTGTGTGGCGACTATTGCGGGAAGCCGCTTTCTATCTCCTGAGCGCCATTGCTCTCTACCTGCTGCTCTCCCTGGCCACGTATCATGCGTCCGATCCCTCCTGGTCCCACAGCGGTCCCTACAGCCGGGTTGCGAATCTGGGCGGGCGCATCGGTGCCTGGGTGGTGGATCTGCTGCTGAATCTGTTCGGGTTCCTGGCCTATCTGTTCCCGCTGATGATCGCCTACGGGGCATTCCGCGTGTTCCAGCACCGCAAGGACCCGGATCCACCCCGGATGCGGCAGAAGGCAGTTCATTTCGGGGGCTTTGTGCTGCTGCTGCTCGGCGCCTGTGGCATCGCCACACTGCACTTTGGCGTGCTGAGCCAGGACCTGCCGTTCTCCAGTGGCGGCCTGTTGGGTGACGCCGTGGGCAACGGCATGGCCGCGGGCCTGAGCTTTGTCGGTGCGACGATCCTGCTGCTGGCATTTTTCCTCGCCGGCGTCACCGTGTTCACGGGGATCTCCTGGTTTCGCCTCATGGACCTCGTTGGCAACGCCGCCGTAGACGGCTACTACGTGATCTTCGGCGCCATCAGCGCCCAAGTGGATCGCTACGCCGGCCGCAGGGCGCGCAAGGAGCGACAGGAGACCGTTGCCAAGGAGAAGGTCCGACTGGAACGCAAGAGCAAGCCGCGCATCGAGCCGGTGATCCAGCAGGTACCGGAGAGCAAACGCAGCGTGCGCGAACGCCAGGTCCCCCTGTTCGAGGTGCCGGCGGGATCCACGCTGCCGCCCCTGTCGCTGCTGGATCCGGCGGATGTGCACAACGCCCAGAACTTTTCCGAGAAGTCGCTGGAGACCATGGCACGACTGCTGGAAAAGAAGCTGCTCGATTTCAATATCGAGGTTCAGGTGGTTGCCATCCATCCCGGTCCGGTGATCACCCGCTTTGAAATCGAGCCGGCGCCCGGCGTGAAGGCCGCGCAGATCAGCAACCTGGCCTCGGATCTCGCACGTTCGCTGTCGGTGGTGAGTCTGCGCGTGGTCGAGAACATCCCGGGCAAGGCCTACATGGGGATCGAAGTACCCAACGAACAGCGCGAGACCGTGCGACTGTCCGAGATTCTCTCGTCCGATGCCTACGACAGCGCGCAGTCGCCCCTGGGTCTGGCCCTGGGCAAGGACATCAGTGGCAATCCGGTGGTGAGCGACCTTTCCAAGATGCCGCACCTGTTGATCGCCGGCACGACCGGTTCAGGTAAATCCGTGTGCATTAATGCACTGATCCTCAGCCTGGTGTACAAGGCGACGCCGGATCAGGTGCGCATGATCATGGTCGATCCGAAGATGCTGGAGCTGGCGACCTACGAGGGAATTCCCCATCTGTTGGCACCGGTGGTGACCGACATGAAAGAGGCGGCCAACGCATTGCGTTGGTGCATCTTTGAAATGGAGCGCCGCTACCGTCTGATGGCCGCCCTCGGCGTACGCAACATTGGTGGATACAACCGCAAGGTGCGCGAAGCCGCAGACAAGGGCAAGCCCATCCTCAACCCGCTGGCGAAGGAGGGTGAGGAACCCGAGGAGCTGACGCCGCTGCCGTTCATCGTGATTCTCATCGACGAGCTGGCAGACATGATGATGGTGGTGGGGAAGAAGGTGGAAGAACTGATTGCACGCCTGGCGCAAAAGGCGCGGGCCGCTGGTCTTCACCTGATACTTGCCACCCAGCGACCGTCGGTGGATGTGATCACGGGACTGATCAAGGCCAATATCCCGGCGCGCATTGCCTTCCAGATGTCCGCGCGTGTGGATTCGCGAACGGTGCTCGATCAGATGGGCGCGGAACAGTTACTCGGGCAGGGCGATATGCTGTACCTGCAACCCGGCATGGGTATTCCCATGCGCGTGCACGGTGCCTTTGTCTCCGACGACGAGGTGCACCGCGTCGTGAAATCCCTCAAGGAGATCGGTGAACCGATCTACAACGAGGACGTATTGCAGGGCGAGCCGGGGAACGCGGAAGGCGACACGACGTTTGCGGCCGGACTGGAATCGGAAGGTGGCAGCGGGGAACAGGATCCGCTGTACGACGAGGCGCTGCGCATCGTAACCGAGACGCGGCGCGCCTCCATCTCCGGGGTGCAGCGGCGTCTGCGCATCGGGTACAACCGCGCAGCACGCCTGATTGAGGAAATGGAACGTGCCGGCGTGGTCGGCGAACTGCAACCCAATGGGCAGCGCGAGGTATTGGCGCCGCCCCCGCCACAGGATTGATCCAGTATGCGCAAGCTTAAGATCGCGATCGCCGCCTTGCTATTGATGTTGACGTCATCCGTTGTTGCAGACGCCACGTCATCCCTGCAGCATTTCTTCAGCCACGTCCACAGTTTCGAGGCCTCCTTTGATCAGACCGTTCTGGACGAGGGATTGAATGTCCTGCAGGAATCCACGGGACACTTGTACCTGGAAAGGCCGGATCGTTTTCGCTGGGACTATGACAAACCCTACAAGCAGCACATCGTTGCCGATGGCAAGAAGATCTGGGTGTATGACGTGGAGCTGTCCCAGGTGACGGTGCGCCAATTGAGCGGTGGGCTTGCGAGTACGCCCGCGACACTGTTGGCGGGGACCGGAAAGCTGGAGAAGACATTTCACATCAAGAATCTGGGTCGCCAGGGAAAGCTCGACTGGGTTCAGTTGATTCCACGGAACAAGGACGGGGGTTTCGAGGATATCCGCGTCGGTTTCGAGGGCAGCAAGTTGCGGCAACTCGATATGATCGACGGGCTCGGTCAGACGACCAGGGTGATTCTGCGCGACAATCGCGAGAATCCCAAGATCAGCAAGAAACGGTTTACGTTTACCGTGCCCAAGGGCGTGGACGTAGTCAAACAGTAGCGGGGTGAGTATGAACGACCTGTTTGGGCAGGACGAAGAGGGGGCATGGCGGCCGCTGGCCGATCGTCGGCGCCCCGGCCGGCTCGCCGATATCGTCGGTCAGCGCCACCTGTTGGACGAAGGCAAACCCCTGCGTAAGGCGCTGGAGAACGGCCACATACACTCCATGATCTTCTGGGGTCCGCCCGGTACAGGCAAGACGACCCTCGCCCGTCTCGTCGCACAGGCCAGCAATGCCGCATTCCTGAATCTTTCCGCGGTGCTTTCCGGCGTCAAGGAGATCCGGGCGGCGGTGGAGCAGGCGCGCCAGCATCGGGCCGAGGGGAGGGCGACCGTCCTGTTCGTGGACGAGGTTCATCGCTTCAACAAGTCACAACAGGATGCGTTTTTGCCGCATGTGGAGGACGGGACCCTGATCTTCATCGGTGCGACTACCGAGAATCCCTCGTTTGAATTGAACAATGCCCTGTTGTCGCGGGCGCGGGTGTACGTGCTCAAGCCCCTGACAGAAAACGAAGTGCGCGTCATCATCGAAACGGCCCTGGAGGAACTCCGGTCTAGCGGAGGGGTGGAGACACCGGAGATTGAACCGGCGGCGCTCGATCTGCTGTGCCGCGCCGCCGACGGCGATGCCAGGCGCGCGCTCAATTTGCTGGAGATCGCCTGCGACCTGGGTGAGCCAAGGGTAGATGAAGAAATGCTGCGCGAGGTGGCAGGCCGCGGAAGTGCGCGGTTTGATAAGGGTGGCGAGGCCTTCTATGACCAGATCTCGGCCCTGCACAAGTCGGTGCGGGGTTCAGATCCGGATGCCGCCCTGTACTGGTTCGCACGCATGCTGGACGGGGGTTGCGACCCGCTGTACCTTGCGCGCCGGGTGGTACGCATGGCCAGCGAAGATATCGGCAATGCCGATCCCCGTGCCCTACAACTGGCCCTGGACGCGTGGGAAGTACAAGAGCGACTGGGCAGCCCCGAGGGCGAACTGGCCGTGGCGCAGGCGGTCGTCTACCTGGCCTCCACGAGCAAGAGCAACGCGGTATACACCGCATTCAACGCGGCCATGGCGGACGCGCGCGAACACGGCTCGCTGGAGGTACCGGTCCATCTGCGAAACGCGCCGACCAGGCTGATGAAGGAACTGGGCTACGGGCGGGAGTATCGCTATGCCCACGACGAGCCCGAGGCCTACGCCGCGGGCGAAAACTATTTCCCGGAATCCATGGGGAAACGCCGCTACTACCAGCCCGTGGAACGGGGGCTGGAGCAGCGCATTGCGGAGCGTCTGCGGCATCTGCGCGAACTGGATCAGCAGGCGTTGCGGGAGAGCAACAGCAAGAACAAGTCACCGGGTTGAGGAAGTTTCACCATGAACCAGATCCTTGCCATTGCCGCGGGCGGTGCCATTGGAGCCGTGTTGCGGTTCTGGGCCTCGAACGGCGTGTATGCCCTGCTGGGGCGCAACTTTCCCTATGGAACCATGGCGGTAAACATCCTCGGTTCGCTGCTTATGGGTGTGCTGTTTATCCTGATGGTGGAGCGAATGGATGTGAGCGCCGCCTGGCGAGCCGTGCTTCTCATCGGATTCCTCGGGGCATTTACAACGTTTTCCACATTTTCCATTGAAACCCTGAATCTGATCGAGGAAGGGGCACTGCTATCGGCTGGGCTAAACATGATTCTCAGCGTGGTGCTATGTATCCTCGCTGCCTGGATCGGGGTCAACATAGGGAGAAACATATGAACAACGGGACGGTAGTGATTACGCGAATCTATCTGACCGAAGGAAAGGGGCAACTGGAGTCCATCATGGAGAAGTTGCATGATCAGGAGAAGGTGCGTGGCGTCACGGTATTCCGGGGCATCTCCGGATTTGGCCGCTCCGGCAAGATGCATTCCAGCAGTCTGCTGGATCTCTCCATGAATCTGCCGGTGGTGGTGGAGTTCTGGGATACGCCGGAAAAGATGAAACAGATTCTGGAGCATTTCTCGGCCTTCATGGAACCGGGCCACATCGTCAGCTGGACCGCGGAAGTAAACGAATAGACAGTCAATCACAATGATCGATCCGAAATTGATTCGAAGCGACCTGGAACAGGTTGCGAAACGACTGGCTCGGCGCGGGTTCGTATTGGACCGGGACACGTTCGAACGCCTGGAGACAAAACGAAAGGAATTGCAGGTCCATACACAGGAACTGCAGGCGCAACGTAACGCCGGGGCCAAGGCGGTCGGCCAGGCGAAGGCCCGCGGTGAGGATGCGGCGGCGCAGATTGCCGAAATGACGAAGATCGCGGAACGTCTGAAGAAGGCAGAGGTGGAACTGGACGAGGTCCAGGCCGGTCTGGATGAAATTCTGTATTCCTTGCCCAATCTGCCACATCCCGACACACCCGATGGCAAGGACGAAAACGACAACGTGGAGCTCCGCCGCTGGGGCGAGCCGAGGAAATTCGATTTTGATGCAAAGGATCACGTGGATCTGGGTGCTGCACTGGATGAAATGGATTTCGAGGCGGCGGCAAAAATTGCCGGCTCCCGGTTCGTTACATTGAGTGGCGGGCTGGCCCGTCTGCATCGGGCCCTGATCCAGTTTATGCTCGATCTTCACACCCGCGAGCACGGCTACGAGGAAACCTATGTTCCCTATCTGGCCAACCGCGCAAGCCTCACGGGCACCGGACAGCTACCCAAGTTCGCCGAGGACCTGTTCCATCTCGATGGCGAGCATGATTATTTTCTGATCCCCACCGCCGAGGTGCCGCTAACAAATCTGGTGCGGGACACCATCATCGATGACGGGGAGATGCCGCGGCGCTTTGTAGCTCACACGCCCTGTTTTCGCAGCGAGGCCGGTTCCTATGGCAAGGACACCCGGGGCATGATTCGTCAGCATCAGTTCGAGAAGGTTGAACTGGTGCAGATCGTCCGGCCCCAGGAGTCGGAAGCCGCTCTGGAGCAGCTCACGGGCCATGCGGAGGCCGTGCTGCAGGGACTCGAACTGCCCTACCGGGTCGTGGCCCTGTGTACGGGGGATATCGGCTTCTCGGCCAATCGAACCTACGACCTGGAAGTCTGGTTGCCGGGCCAGAATACCTACCGGGAAATCTCGTCCTGCAGCAACTTCGGTGACTTTCAGGCGCGCCGGCTGGCGGCGCGGTGGAGAAACCCCGAAACCGGAAAGCCCGAGCTGGTCCATACGCTCAACGGCTCGGGACTCGCGGTGGGTCGCACCCTGGTGGCGGTACTGGAAAACGGCCAAAATGCCGATGGCTCGATTGCCATCCCGGCGGCCCTTCGGTCATACATGGGAGGGCTGGAACAGCTGGCGCCGGGCGCCTGAACCGGATCGTGCCCCGCCCTCGATGTGGAACATTCCTTGCTTTATATATTAAGGGTGAGCCGGTGTGGGGCCGGACACTGACCTAGAAACCGGGTACAACCGGGAGGCGATTTGCGGGGATTTTGTCGATCGGGGGTGCTCGGGCTGTGCGCGCTGCTCCTGGTTGCCGCGACTGCACAGGCGTCGCCGGCGGACGTGGAGGCGGCACACAGGCGGGGCGTCGAACTGGGCCGGGCGGGGCACTACCACGAGGCGTTCGCCATCCTGCTTCCCCTGTTGGCCCGGGAACCCGGCGATTACAGCATCCGTCGTGACGTGGTCGTGCTGTACGCCTGGCGCGGCGACTGCAAATCGGCCCTGCGTTACTTCAAACCCATAGCCCATCACTCCGTTCCCGAAGACTACCTGGTGTCGGCCGTCGGCGAGTGCCTGTTGGATGAAAGACGGCCTCGCGCCGCCCGGCGCCTCCTGGGTCCGGCCTCGCGGCGTTATCCCGGCAACCAGGACATCACCCATCTGCTGGAGCGCGCGCGGAATACCCTGGCGTCTGAGGGTCATCCAACCATGCGGCTTTCGCTGCAGTCCGATTCCTCGGACAAGGGCAATATCGAATGGCAGGCACGGGCGTCGGTGGAACAGCCCCTGGCGGATCGCTGGCAGGCACGGGTGCGATACCTCGCCGCCCGGGCCCAGGACCCGGTGTTCGCCACCGGCGATCTGAATCGTATCGGGGTCGGCCTGCGACACGACCTCGGGGCGACCAGCCGGCTGGGGGTCGAGTACTCGCGGGATGTGGTGCGTACGGGGGAGGATGGAATCACGTGGACCCTGGATGCGACGCCGTCGCAGAACTGGCATCTCGGGCTGAGCCAGGAAAGCTTCGCCGAGGATCTGCCTCTACGGGCCAAGGCCGTGAACGTACACGCGCGTAGCGTTCATGGAAGCGCGGACTACCATTCCGACGACTGGCGATGGGAAGGGGGTCTGTCGGCCGCATACTACGAGTTTACCGATGGCAACCGGCGTAGCGTATGGTCGATTTCGGGTGACTACGCAACTTTGCTGGAGGCGCGACGGGAACGC
>JARRJV010000013.1 GCA_037388825.1 Acidiferrobacteraceae bacterium
CCAGCTGATCGAGCGATTCTCCCAGTCCACCGGCGAGACACTGCTGGTGCACGGCGTCTTCATCGAGGTGCTCGGCAAAGGCGTGCTGCTGAGCGGCGACCCGGCGATCGGCAAGAGCGAGCTCGCCCTCGCCCTCATCTCGCGCGGCCATCGCCTGATCGCGGACGATGCCACCGAGCTCTACAAGACCCATAACGACACCATCATGGGACGCTGCCCAAAAGTCCTGCAGGACTTTCTCGAAGTGCGCGGACTGGGCCTGATCAATATCCGTGCGATGTTCGGCAACAGCGCCATCAAGCCCTACCAGCGTCTGCACCTGATCATCGACCTGGTCCATTTCGAAGACCAGAAGCTGAAGAGCCTCGACCGCCTGGAGGGGAGCCACTCCCACCGCAACCTGCTGGACCTGGAGATCCCTCAGACCAGCCTCCCGGTCGCCGCCGGCAGAAACCTGGCGATCCTGGTGGAGACCGCCGTACGCCAGCACATGCTATCGGTCGACGGCTATAATGCAGCAAGGGACTTCATACAGCGCCAGCAGGATTACATCGACCAGCAAATCGAGCCGGGCGACTGAGTTCAGGGACTGTCTGCAGTCTTCCAACAGACGCTGTTGATGCACAGCCAGCACAGGACCAAATCCGCTACACCCCCCCGCTGGATTGCGCTAACCTATGGAAAGTCTGGCGTTTCTAACACGATGAAAAATATGAACGGGTCATGGAGCGACAGATTGCCGAAACAACCGCCGATACGCGTTGCGGATCGCCACCAGCCTGCCATGGGGTAAGCATCACGGCCCGTGATCGATCCAGGCTGCGGTGCAATCTGTCAGCCAGTGGACAGGTCGGGGTTTCCCCAGCACGTAATTACAAACGCACAGAGGTCCGCTGAAAAAGCACCATGAGCCAAGGTATCAAGCTCCAAATCATCACCGGCATGTCGGGCTCCGGCAAGACCATCGCGCTGCACACCCTGGAGGACATGGGCTACTACTGCATCGACAACCTGCCGGTGCGCCTGTTGCCGGTCTTTGCGCAGCAGATCTCCGAGAGCGACACGGATACCCTGCAGCGGGTGGCAGTAGGAATCGACGCCCGCAACCGGACCTTTCTCGATGATCTCCCGGACAGCCTTGCCCGACTACGGGAGATGGGCTTCAACTACGAAATTCTGTTCTTTCAGGCTGACGAGTCCATCCTGATCAAGCGATACAAGGAGACCCGGCGCAAACATCCTTTGACAGACACGGATACCTCGCTGCTGGAAGGGATTGAACAGGAGAAGCTGCAGCTCGAGCCGTTATCTTCCGACGCCGACCTCCGGATCGATACCACCTACACCACGCCACACGATCTTCGCCGACAGATCCGCGATTTCGCCAGCGATGGAAGCGACACCGGCCTGACCCTGATGTTCCGGTCGTTCGGCTTCAAGCACGGTACCCCGCTGGATGCGGACTATGTATTTGATATACGCTGTTTGCCGAATCCATACTGGCAACCCGAGCTACGACGTTTTACCGGCCTGGACGAACCGATAATTGACTTCATGGAAAGACATGATGCCGTGGAGGAAATGATCGATTCCATCCGGCTCTTCCTCGAGAAGTGGATTCCCGCCTTCGGGCAGGAACACCGCAACTACCTTACAATCGGGATCGGTTGCACGGGAGGGATGCACCGATCCGTGTACGTCGCGGAACGGCTGGCAAGATACTTCGGCGCACGGGAAATCCGAACCCTGGTGCGCCACCGGGAACTCGTATGATCGGAATACTGCTCTATACCTTGGGGGAAACCGGCTACCACCTGACTCGCGCCGCAGCGGCAATGCTTGATGATCCGCCCGACAGGCTGGAGGCCCTTGCCGTACGCATCGACGCCAATCAGGATGTTGTCATGGCACAGCTGCGTGATTTGGTCGATCAGCTGGATGCCGGATCGGGTGTACTCGTCCTTGCCGACATTTATGGCGCAACCCATACAAACACCGTCTGCAAGATCGTCGAACCGGGTCGCGTGGCCGCGGTAACCGGTGTAAATCTTCCGATGCTCGTTCGTGCCATCAACTACCGTAATCTTCCCCTGGACCAGCTCGTTGAAAAGGCTGCTGCTGGCGGGAAGAACGGGATTGCGGTTGTCGATGGAAAATCCGTAAACCGGGAAGAACAAGAATGAACTGTCGAACGATTCAGATCATCAACAAGCTAGGCTTGCATGCCCGCGCGTCTGCCAAGTTCGTCAAACTTGCATCGGAATTCACCAGCGAAATTACGCTGGCCAGCAATGGGCAGAAGGTAAATGGCAAGAGCATCATGGGAATCATGATGCTCGCAGCAGGGCACGGCACTGAACTGGAACTGTGCGCAGAGGGACCAGATGAAGATCAGGCCATGAATGCCCTGGCAGCGCTTGTCGAAGACGGCTTCGGAGAAGACGATTGATGTTTACACTCCACGGCACAGGAGTCAGTAGCGGCATCAGCATCGGCACGGCGTATGTACTGAGCCGGGCGCGTCCCTCCGTCCCCGAATATAACGTTCCGAAAGCGCTCATCAGCAAGGAGGTTGAACGATTTCAGGCGGCAATCTCGCTGGCGCGTGAACAGCTGGACCGTATTCGCCAGCACATTCCCAAAAAGGCGCCGGCCGAGGCAGTGGGTTTCATCGAAGCACATCAGTTGATTCTCGAAGATACGCTGATTTCCGAGGCACCAATCAACACGATCCGCAAGGAGCAACGCAATGCGGAATGGGCCCTGAAAGTCCAGAGCGACCACCTCGGCGAGATTTTCGAGCGTATGGACGACCAGTACCTGCGAAATCGCCGAACGGATGTGGAGCAGGTCGTGGATCGGGTCTTGCGTAACCTGATCATGCCTGAAGACGTGGATGGGGATGGGGATATCTCCGCCGGTCAGATTGTCGTGGCCAATGATCTGACTCCCGCCGATACGGTGATGCTCAAGCACAACCGGATCAAGGCCTTTGTCACCGACTGGGGTGGCCCGATCTCCCATACCGCGATTCTGGCGCGAAGTCTTGGCATTCCAGCCATTGTCGCGACCCACGCGGCGACCCAGTATGTCCGCAACGGGGAAAATCTGATCGTCGATGGCAAGCGCGGGGTCATCATCATTGAACCCGAACCTTCCATCCTTCAGGAGTACCGGCGCCGAAAGAAAGCGATCGTCCAGCTGAAGAAGGAACTGGAGACGATCAAGCGTGCTAAGTCACGGACTCGGGACGGCCACCAGGTTCGGCTCCTGGCCAACATCGAACTGCCAGCGGATGTGACCGCGGCAGTCAAGGCAGGGGCCGAAGGGATCGGCCTGTACCGAACCGAGTTCCTCTTCATGAACCGGGAACACCCGCCGACCGAAGAAGAACAGTTCCGGGCATATCGGAAGATCGTCAAGGCCATGGACAACCGCCCGGTAACCATACGCACGCTCGATCTGGGCGCGGACAAACAGGTCGACGGTGGAGCCGCGGGGGCGGGCCCGGTATCCATCAACCCGGCATTGGGGCTGCGTGCGGTCCGGCTCTGCCTGAATGACCTGAATCTCTTCCGCCCGCAACTGCGTGCCATTCTGCGCGCGGCCAGCTTCGGCAAGGTCAAGATGATGATCCCGATGCTGTCCACGCAAATGGAGTTGTTTCGCGTCCTGGAACTGATCGAGGAAACGAAGCAGGAACTCAGGCGCGAAGGAAAATCGTTTGATCCCAATCTGCCGGTAGGCGGGATGATCGAGGTGCCAGCGGCCGCTGTTGCTGCCGACCTTTTTGCGCCGCATCTCGACTTCCTGTCCATTGGAACCAATGACCTGATCCAGTACACGCTTGCGATCGATCGTGTAGACGACGCCGTGAACTACCTCTATGACCCCCTGCATCCGTCGGTGCTGCGATTGATCAGCCAGACCATCCGGGCGGGTGTTGCCGCCGGGATTCCCGTGGCGATGTGCGGAGAAATGGCGGGCGACACGCGCTACACACGCCTGTTGCTTGGAATGGGTCTTACGGAGTTCAGTATGCACCCCAGCACGCTGCTGGAGATCAAGAAGATCATTCGCGAAAATGAATATTCGAAACTCGCGAAGTTCGCGCGCTCAATCCTGCGGATGACCAACTCGTCCGCGATTCATGATCGTGTGGAACAGCAGAACGAAGGGGGGCGCCCCCTGTCCCTGAAGCGACGCGGCTAGCGGAGACGCTCGGTGCGGGGCTGGAGCAAAGGCCCCATTTCCTGAAGAACGTGCTCCGGGTACACATAGTACGCCCGGCGGTGTTCGATCATGGCCACCAGTCCATTTCGGTAGCGGGGCCGATCCGGCCTGAACCCCTCAGCCGTACGCACCTCTAACTTCTCCTTGAGGAGCGACATCGCCGCGATGCGTTTCAGGCGGAAAGGCCGCCAGAATGGCGGCGGCCGGGCCGCCGAGGAAAAACCGCGCGTCTGGTAACAGTCGACTACAAGTTCTCCCCGTTCATTGGTGTAAACCGCATGCGGCTCCACGACGCGGATCTGGCGCTGGTCATGATAGCGAATGGCAATGGCGCGCCGTTCACGTATCGCCCGGGTCAATGCATTTAGGATATTCGGAATCATCACTTTCCTGGTCTGGCTAGCCATCTACGGCGGTCAGATCAAAAGTATAGCCGGACGGCCGGGCAATGCACGCGTCCCGGGGATTGGTCCGGACAAACGGATCGAATTTCCGCGTCGTCGGTCACGCCGGGAGAACTCAGATGAGGAACAGCGCCGCCAGACCCAGGAAGGAGAAGAATCCCACGACATCCGTCACGGTGGTAAGCATCACGCCGCTGGCCAGCGCGGGGTCGATACCGACCTTGCGAAAAAACAGGGGAATCGTCACACCGGACAGTGCCGCACTGACCAGGTTAATCACCATCGCGGCGGCAATGACGAAGCCCAGTCTGATATCGCGAAACCAGGCAACCGCTATTACGGCAACCACCAGGGCCCACAGCATACTGTTTACGATACTGACAAGAAGCTCGCGTATCAGTACACGGCGCGAGTTTGCGCTGGTAATCGTACCCAGGGCCAGTCCACGCACGACCAGTACCACGGTCTGCGTGCCCGCGTTTCCGCCCATGCTGGCAACGATCGGCATCAGCACGGCCAGGGCAACGATCTTCTGAATGGCTCCTTCAAACAGACCGATTACCATGGATGCGAGTACTGCGGTAACGAGGTTCACACCGAGCCAGAGGGCGCGGTTGCGGCTGCTTCGCGCCACTGGGGCAAAGATGTCCTCGTCCTCCGTCAGACCTGCGGGCGCCATCACCGATCGATCAGCTTCCTCGCGGATAACGTCGACCACGTCATCGATGGTGATTCGTCCAAGAAGACGGTTGTCCTCATCGACGACCGGGGCAGTGATCAGGTTGTAGCGCTCGAATGCAGCCGCGACCTGGCGATCCGAGTCCATGGCATCAAATTTGATCGGCTCGCGATTCATCAGCTGGCCGACACGAATTTTCGGATCCGCCGTAAGGAGTTTTGCCAGTTGCAGGGTCCCTACCAGACGGTCGTTGCGATCAACGACAAACAGCTTGTTGGTATCTTCTGGCAGGGCCCCACGCGCCCGAAGATAGCGCGTTACGACCTCAATACTGATGTTCTCCCGCACCGTAACGGTATCCACATTCATGAGACCGCCGGCAGTGTCCTCAGGATAGGACAGGACCGCGTCCAGCCGCTGCCGATCCTGTTTGTTCAAGGCAAACAGGATTTGCGAGATTACGTCGTCCGAAAGATCCGGAAGCAGATCCGCAATATCATCGGTGTCGAGGCTCTTTGCCGCAGCAACCAGTTCCGATCCGTCGAGGTGGGCTACAAGATCGGACCGAATACTGTCCGGCAACTCCAGCAGGACCTCGCCGATCATATCGCTCGGGGTGAGAGAAAACAGGACAGGTCGTTGATCCGGGGGAAGGCTGGCCAGGACGGCCCCGATATCCGCCGGATGCATGCCGGACAGAATCGTGCGCAGGCGCTCCGGGGCCTCCTCTTCCAGCGCCTGGGCGATCAGGGTGACCGGATCGATAGCGATGTTGTCTTCGTCTGCCATTGCCGGATTACTCGAGCGTGGACAATCGCCCCGTGAAAACCAGGGCAAGTCTAGCATTGCTGCGGCAATAACGGGACCGTCGAACCGGCCCTTTCTCCGTCAGGCAGGATCCCGGAGACGTCGATGACGAATGGCAGGAAGGCTGTTGCGAACCGATTCAATTCGGCGGCGATCGATCTCTCCAACTACGACACCGGATCCCCGGGGCAGGCGATCGATGATATTTCCCCATGGCCCAACGATCATGCTGTCCCCGTGCGTTTCCCTCCCATTGATGTGGTAGCCACCCTGGGCCGCGGCGATGACGAAGGCAAGGTTCTCAACGGCCCGGGCGCGAACCAGTAGTTCCCAATGTGCCTTGCCGGTCATCTCCGTAAACGCCGACGGAACGGCAAACACGTCGGCGCCCTGGTCCAACATTCGCCGGAACAATTCCGGGAACCGTAGATCGTAACAAATCGCAAACCCGAGCCGTCCGAACGGAGAATCAACCACCACGACCTGACTGCCTGCCTCCTGCGCCCGGGATTCGTTGTACTCCTCGCCGTTGTCAAGTTGCACGTCAAACAAGTGCATCTTGTCGTATCGTGCAACGCGTTCTCCGCGCTCATTGTAGGTCAGGCACGCCGGTCGGACTTTTGCCGGATCGTCCGCCTGCAGAGGTATCGTGCCACCCACAAGCCAGATTCCGTGCTCGCGGGCCCGGGCAGACAGAAAATCCTGAATCGGCCCGCTTCCATCGACTTCGGCAACCTTGCGCCGGTCCTCATCATGGATTGGCATGATCGCGAAGTTTTCCGGCAGGACAACGAGCCCTGCTCCCTGGGCGGCGGCCGACGCGATCAGCCGCCGGGCCTCATTGAGATTGGCCCCCACGTTCGGTCCGGAGGCCATCTGGACAGCTGCTGCCTTGCTCATGGGACAGGGTCTCCGGCCTTTTCCGTTTCAAGGACGATTCGGTCGCCTGCATCCAGACCGGGGCGCAAATGAATCCGCTCGCCGCTGATACCGAGCGCCACAAGCCAGCCGCGTAGCTCCTCCGCCCACAACAATCCGTCATCGCCCCCCGCATAGCGTATCAGGATCGACAAATTCCGGTTCGCTTCCAGCTCACCCTCCAGTCCGTGCAATCCGGGCAGCCGGGAGACACGCTCTCCGCTTCGGGGTCGGGCCCACTGTTCCGCCGTGACCGTATAGGTCTCTGCCTTCGCGATATTCGGAGCGGCCCATAGCGGCAGCGTGCAGAACGCCGGCAGCACAAGCACAGGAATGCGGAAATGTTTTTTCTCGGTCATATTCTGTACACCGGTCAGTCGCTGGACTCCGTAGTTGGCTTGGTACCGGTGACCTTGGTTACCTTGGGACTGTCGAGCTTCCCTGTGATCTTATAAGTGATCCGCGTCCCCTTCTCAATATCCTTGTGGAAGATTTGTTGCAGCGCCAGCACAAAGGCCGCGGTCTGCGGACCCCAGATCCAGCCCGCCGCAAAGGTTACCGGATCGCGGAGATTGGGAGAGATATCGGCGACAATATCGACATCCTTGTTCACCAGATTGGCGGTGCCTCGGGCTGCGATGTCTGCCACGGACCCATGGACTACGATCCCGTCCGTATACGCCACACCGCTGCGCACAGCGACCCGCCCCTTGATCTCGGAAAATGAAAATGCCGAACCAACGGCGGGTTTGAAATTCAGGGTCATCATCTCCCCCAGGGACCGCAAATTGAAGATGCCGGCGAGACGCGCCGCACCATGCTTCATGTTCAGAATCGTGCCGTCCTTGGCCGTCACATTTGCCGTCCCGTCCAGATTCTTCAGCCCGGGACGCTCCGGGTCTTCGCGCCAGTGGGCCTTCAGCTTCATCTTCAGCTTGCCGTCTCGAATGAAATTCTGCAGACCAAATCCGGCCATCGTCTGCCCCATATTGCTGCTGTTCAGGTCCACATTCATATCCAGCGAGTCATGGCCGACCACCTTGTACCAGCTTCCGTCCGCACGCACACGAAGGTCGTCGCGATCCAGATTCAGTCGCTCGATGCGCCACCCGAGGTCCGTGTGCTGCGCCGAAAAATCAAGCTTTCCGAAATCTGCGTCGCCGTACGAAAACTTCTTGCTTCGTACCACGACAACCGGAAACTCCCTGGGATCGAGGTTCCCAAGGCCCTCATGTGTTCCCGGCGCTGCCGACGGAAACTGAAAACGGTCCAGATCCAGGACGACGTGAAGTCTCTTCTCGGCTTCGTACAGGGTTGCCGTCCCTTCCGCAGTCTCCCCCGTGAACGCGCCCGACCACCCGCCGGGTTGACGGTCCAGACCCAGGCGCAGGGCCCCGAATTCGCGCCCATAACCGTGCACTTCCCCGGCATCCACGCTGACGTGGGTGAGAAAAGATGGCTCCTCGCCGTTTCCCTGCCTGAGATAGGTGATCCAGGGTTCGGCATCCACCCGCGCGGAACGCAGGACAATTTCCAGCCCTTTTTGACTTGGCAACGCGACCGATGCGGAACCGAGCATGATCCGGCCTGCGCGAAACTGCCAGGACTGGCCATGTTGCTGAAAATCGAATATGCCGGCGATTTGATGGCCCAGCCGCATGCGCAGGACGTTGTTCGCGTGGTCACTTCTGACGGTTTCCAGGACGGTCTCCGGTTTTCGTGTCGCGAGCGATACAAACGGCGCCGGCAGCCGGGTCCGCATGCCCTCCAGCCTCGACTGCACCTGCAAATACGGCAGACCGTCTCTCAGCCGAAGTTCGCCGCTCCAGTTCGCAGTACCTGTAATCAAACGCCCCAGCCCCCGTCCATAGATCGCTGCAAGGTCGTCGGAGTTCAGTTTTCCCCGCCCAAGGAAGACGGTTTCCTTCCCTGCCCGTGTCTCCCGGGTCGAGGCCGAGATGACGGCGGGTTGGTTCAGCAACTTGGCATGGACTTCGCCGTCGTCGATGCCCTTGTGCGAGAACCGCACCGCGCCATGCATATCCGTCAAACGCATTCCGGTTACGGGAAGCTTGAGGTCACCGCCCAGGAAGCGGTATTCCCCGCTTATTCGTGTTTCGCTTGCCACATGCGGAATGTCAATGTGAAGACTGAGCGAACCGTTGCCGCTCCCCTCCAGACCTGGAGTAATCATTCGCGAAATGTCGAATCCATTCTTCGTTTTCGGGGCGTGACGCAGCACATCCATGGCCGTGGCGACGGGACCGAATACGCGGCCGGTAACGACTACCGGCTGACTTCTGTCCCTGAGATCCGTCTTGCGCGCAACGACGTCGCTGACGTCGAGATCGCCAATATGGCCGTCGTCCGCTGTAATCAACATACTTGGGCCGCGGAACGTCAGAGTGGTATCGGCATCATCGATGGGCGGCCACCCTTCCAGGAACACCAGCCGGGCATGCTTGACTCTTGCCTGCACCTCGAACTTGCCTTCCCCGTGTCTGAACGGATAAGCGCGCGTTGCCCCATCAAAGTCGAGGTGTCCGCTCACCAGCTCGCCCCCGACGACCGCCTGGTCCAGCCAGTGCAACAGCTTCTTGTGCAAGTGATTGACCGGGTAATAGCGGGATGCATGGGAAGCATCGCCACCGAAGAACGAGAAGCGCATCTTCAGATATGGCGACTGCTCATGATCGAAGGGAAGTTGCAGCTGGAAATCTCCCTGCGCAACCGCATCACCCGCAACCCGAATATCCTTGGCATTGATATCCCAGCGATCATTCTTTCGCTCCCAGCGAATCTTGCCAATGGCTCGTCGAACGGGAATGGGTCCACGAAACATCCACGGAAGCCGGAACTTCATGATCTCGGAATTCAGCCGAAGCTCCCCGGTCTTGTCCGTGACAAGAAGATAGCCGCTCAGACCTTCGATACCCGGGAGCTTCTTGTAGGGATCGAAGCGTATGTCGTGGAGCTGGCCACTGGCCATGAAACGGGATCTCGCATCGGCGCGCTGGTCGAGCTGCACGGAAAGATTGTCGATGGTTCCTCCGGGACGAATCGTCTTCACGAGATCCGATACCTCGGGTGCGAGCCCGAGCTGGGTTACGTAGCCGGAGAGTTTGGTCAGATCTACACGCCTGATCTGAATGCTCGAAAGTGATGGAGAGTGATCCACACGGATGTATCCGGCGGCCCAGGGACTGTCCCCGATCGCGACCATCGCATTCTTGACGTCGAGCTGCCAGGCATCCGGGTGACCGCGCCATGCGACCCCGGCGCGCAGGCGGTGCAAGTGAATTTCGACCTTGGGATCTCTCAGGCTGGGGAAACGCAGATCCGTCGCATCGACCCGGCCCTGTGCGACGCGCGGAACGCCCCCGCTCCACTGCGTGCGAACGTTCAGGTCAAACCGGCCACCAAATCTGCTGGAGATGCCTTCGCGCGCCACAAGCGGAAGAGCGTCCAGATTCAGGCCCTGGGCATTGACGTTCACGCGTCCGCCCCATTCGCTTCCGACTAGCGGGTTCCCTTCGATATCGATATCCAGTGAACATTTCTGGCACAGGTCTTTCGGGAAATCGGCAACAAACATCAGGTGATGGCGGTTGCCATGGTTCTCCAGGGAGAGATCCACGTTCTCGAGATGTTGGGTCTTGTGAACCGGCTCCCGGCGGTCCACCCATTTCAGGGAACCCTTCTCGATTGCCATGCGGCGCTGCCTGAAGAGCCACCCCATGAAGGCGCTGTCCCCGGCCTTTTCGGCGTCTTTCCCTGCCGTTGTCGCTTGTACGGTGACGGGGCTGAATCCCGTGATCCTCAGGCGATTGTCGGGCAGCCGCTCCACGACCACCTGCGGATGAACCACGACGAGGTTGTAGATCGTGAGCTTGCGTTCGATCAGGGGCAACAGGGATACGCTGACCCGGACCTCGTCCAGCACAACGGAGGGTCGATGAAAACCCGGCGCATAGACTTGCACGCCAATTGCGTGAACCCCCGGGTGTACTCCATCCCACCACGGCTCAATCCGGTCTATCTTGATCTTCTGCCCGGAGATCCGGGCCAGCGTGGCCTCCACCGAGGCCTTGTCCTGCAGCAGGGTCGGCAACCACAAACGTCCGGCACCGTAGGCGAGGACCAGCAGAACCGCCACGGCAATGGCGACGATCCGGCTCAGACGGTAGGTGTGTCCCGCAATCCTCAGCAGTACATGTTTCATCGGGACATTCTCAGGAGTATTCCCCAAACAAGGCGCGAATCCCGTCAAACGAGAACGACATCGAATTGCTCGGGATGATAAATGGTTTCAACCTGCAGGTTGATGGGCTTACCGATGAATTCCTGCAGTTTCTCCAGGCCCGAGGATTCCTCATCAAGCAAAAGGTCCACCACGGACTGCGCGGCCAGTACCAGATACTGCTCGCCTCCGAACTGCCGCGCCTCTCGCAGAATCTCACGGAAGATTTCGTAGCACACAGTCTGCGCAGTCTTCAGCATGCCGCGCCCCGAACACACGGGACAGGGTTCGCAAAGCACGTGCTCCAGGCTTTCCCGCGTGCGCTTGCGTGTCAACTCCATCAGCCCGAGAGGAGAAAGATGGGTGATATGAATCTTGCTTCGGTCGCGCGAGATGGCCTTCTCCAGCGCCCGAATGACCATGCGACGGTGATCTTCATCGGCCATATCGATAAAATCGATAATGATGATCCCGCCCAGATTGCGCAGGCGAAGCTGGCGTGCGATGGACTGGGCTGCCTCCAGATTGGTCTTTAACAGGGTCTCTTCCAGATTCTTCCGCCCGACGTAGGCCCCCGTGTTCACATCGATGGTCGTCATCGCCTCGGTCTGATCGATGATCAGATAGCCGCCGGATTTGAGCGGGACCTTGCGCTCCAGGGCCTTCTGGATCTCGTCCTCGACTGAATAGAGATCGAAGATCGGTCGTTCGCCGGGATAATACTGGATCCGGCTTGATATTTCGGGAATGAATTCGGCAACGAATTCCTGCGCCTTCTGGTAGGTCTCACGCGAATCGATCCGCACATCCTCGACCTGACCGCTGATGAGGTCACGCATGGCGCGCATGGCCAGAGGAAGATCCTCGTGCACGAGCGCGGGAGCACCCGGCGCCAGGGAAGTCTCTTCAATCGCCTTCCATACGCGGGACAGGTACCGGATATCGGCCTTGAGTTCGTCTTCGGTGGCGTTCTCCGCCATCGTGCGAAGAATGTATCCGCCGGTCTCCTCGTCGTCGACCATGGCGCGCATGATCTCGCGCAGGCGCTCGCGGGTTTCATCGTCCTCGATTCGCTGCGATACCCCAATTCGGGTAGAGGAAGGCAGGAACACGAGATAGCGTGCCGGCAGCGCCAGATACATGCTGAGCCGTGCACCCTTGGAACCCAGCGGATCCTTGGCGACCTGCACCAGCACTTCCTGACCTTCGTGTAACAGGGAGTTGATGGGCGGCGCCTCGCCGGCGCCCGCGCGGCTACCGTTGCTCTGCAGGACATCCGCCGCATGCAGAAAAGCGGTGCGCTCCAGACCGATATCGACAAAGGCTGCCTGCATGCCCGGAAGAATTCGCGCGATCTTTCCCTTGTAGATGTTACCGACGATGCCCCGATTGCGTGTGCGCTCGATAAACACTTCCTGCAGTACACCGTTTTCCACCACAGCGACGCGGGTCTCCTGGGGAGTCACATTGATCAGAATCTCTTCACTCACCGCTGCCGCTCCGCAATTGGTTTAACAGGCCAACCAGTTCATACAGGGGCAAGCCGACCACGCCGCTGTAGCTTCCCTCGATGTGGCTCACAAAGGCGCCGGCCAGTCCCTGGATGCCATATGCGCCAGCCTTGCCTTCCGGTTCGCCGCTGTCCCAGTATTGTTCGATATCGCGGCGGCTGAGGTCGGCCATGCGAACCCGACTCACGCTGACGGCATCGTACATCGTCGGGCCGGATGCGATCGCTATCCCGGTTACCACCTCATGGGTCCGCCCCGCCAGCTGCGAAAGCATCCCGATACCGTGTTCACGGTCAGCGGGTTTGCCCAACACTTCATCGTCGACCACCACGCAGGTATCCGCACCCAGAACCGGCGCCGCTTTCAGTTCATCCTTGACCAACTGTTCACGGCCGGCGGCGGCCTTGTCCCTTGCCAGACGGCACGCATATTTCTGCGGCGTTTCACCCGGACGCCAGGCCTCGTCCACTTCCACGTCCAGTACCCGGTATTCGATGCCAATCTGTTCCAACAATTCCCGACGTCGCGGGGATTGGGAGGCGAGATACACGAACGCGCCATTCGCCGGCGCAAGGGCCACAAGGAAATCCGTCATTGCCACGCCCCGTCGCCGCAGCGGCCCCTTCGACCTGCCGAATTCCTATTATAAACGCACGGCCCGTGTCCGCCCCTCATCGCCGCCCGCCGCGATGATAGGGCCGATTCCCGGCGATACTCCAGGCGCGATACAGCTGTTCCGCCAGGACCACCCGCACCACCGGATGCGCCAGAGTCAACGCTGAAAGGGACCACAGCTTGTCCGCACGTTGCAGGCATTCGGGCGAAAGGCCCTCGGGCCCGCCGATCAACAGGGCCACGTCGCGGCCCGCGCCCATCCATTCAGTCAATGCGGCCGCCAGGGCCTCGCTGTCTATGGAGTCACCGGTTCGCTCCAGCGCAATCGCGTAGCAGTCCTTTGGCAGGGCCGCGAGGATCCGCTCTCCCTCGTCCCGCAACAAGCGCGCTACGTCCGCGCCCTTGCCGCGCCGCTGTGGCGGAATCTCCCGCAGTCTCCAACGCAGGTGGGGTGGCATGCGGCGGCGGTATTCCTCGCTCGCTTCGCGCACCCAGTCGGGCATGCGAGTCCCCACGGAGATTATATGCAGCTGCACAGCGCCGTTGATCCAGGATCAGCCCGGCTCGCCGGCACTGGCCTCGGTACTGGAACCATGGGACCAGAGTTTTTCCAACTGGTAGTGATCGCGGGTTTCCGGAAGCATGATATGGACCAGTGCATCGCCGAAATCGATCAGCACCCACTCGCCCACATCCCGGCCTTCCAGTCCCAGGGCACGGATTCCGCGGTCCCGCAGCGTGTCCACCAGACGCTCGGCCACCGCGGACACGTGCCGCCTTGAGGTTCCACTGGCGATGATCATGGTATCGGTGATACTGGTTACATCCCGCACATCGATCACGCGCACATCGCGCGCCTTGGCATCGTCGA
Source organism: Acidiferrobacteraceae bacterium (assembly GCA_037388825.1). Taxonomy (NCBI): domain Bacteria; kingdom Pseudomonadati; phylum Pseudomonadota; class Gammaproteobacteria; order Acidiferrobacterales; family Acidiferrobacteraceae; species Acidiferrobacteraceae bacterium. The sequence goes on from JARRJV010000013.1 coordinate 14,279, forward strand.
GAATTTCGACAATCTGTTCTTCGAGGGTCTCACCCGGCATTTCTGATTCCGTTGTTGTTTCGGTACAAACCTTGTTCGCGAATGTATTTCAGTACCGCTCCCGGCAGTTTCCGGCTTACATCAATACCAGCGGCAATGTCCCGACGCAGCGCAGTCGCGGAAATGTCCTGGGGACTTACCGCGAGGAAATACACGCGGCCCGCCGGCGCTTGTCGCAACTCACCCGGACCTTCGCAAACGCGGCCCCGGCACCAGGAGGGCAGGTCCTCCGGGCCTTCGTCCCAACCGGGACGTTGCAGCACCACAACATGGGCCAGTTCCGGCAGGCGCTGCCATTGGTGCCAGCTTGTAAGGCCTTCGAAGGCATCGCTTCCCATCAGCAAACACAGGGGAACGGTGTCGCCCCATTCGGCGCGGAAGGATTCGAGGGTTCGTACCGTGTAAGAAGGGCCACCCATGCGCAGCTCGCGATCATCGACGGACAGCTCGGGAAATTCCTCCAGTGCCAGGCGAGCCATGGCCAGGCGTTGCCCGGCACTGGCGACCGGCGCATGTCGATGGGGTGGCTCGGCGGCCGGCACGAGGTTCAGGGTATCCAGCTGCAAGGCGGCTCGCGCCTCCCGCGCCGGGCGAAGATGGCCATAGTGAATGGGATCGAAGGTGCCGCCAAGAATTCCGAGCAAACTCATCGAATCGATGTACAACCCCGAACGAAAACAACCCGTCGCGGATACCGCTCAGCTACGGACATGCCCTTCGCCAAGAACGACATACTTCTCCGAGGTCAGGCCCTCCAGACCCACCGGTCCGCGAACATGAATCTTGTCCGTGCTGATACCGATCTCCGCGCCCAAACCATACTCGTAGCCGTCCGCAAAACGGGTCGAGGCATTTACCATGACCGAACTGGAATCTACCTCGCGCAGGAAACGGCGGGCGCGTGACCAGTCTTCCGTCATGATCGAATCGGTGTGTCCGGAACCGTGCTGACGAATATGTTCCACGGCCGCATCGAACCCGTCGACCACCCGTATTGAAAGGATCGGTGCAAGATATTCGGTGTCCCAGTCGATATCCGTGGCGGCAACGATGCCGGGCAGGATTTCCCGCGTGCGTGCGCAGCCGCGCAGCTCCACTCCTTCCTTTGCGTACATCTCCCCCAAAGGCGGCAATACCGTGGCGGCAACGGCCTGATCCACCAGCAGGGTCTCCATGGTGTTGCAGGTGCCGTAGCGCTGGGTCTTGGAATTGAACGCGACCGCGATACTCTTCTCGATATCGGCCGTGGCATCAATATATACATGACACACGCCGTGCAGGTGCTTGATCACGGGAACCAGTGCCTCGTTGCTTACGCGTTCGATCAGGCTCTTTCCACCCCGGGGCACGATGACGTCGACATAGGTCTTCATGCGAATCAGCTCTCCCACCGCGGCGCGATCCGTGGTGTCGACCACCTGCACGGCATCGGTCGTCAAGCCCGCTGCCGCAAGCCCCTCGTGAATGCAGGCTGCGATGGCACGGTTGGAGTGAATGGCCTCGGAACCGCCGCGCAGGATGGCGGCATTGCCCGATTTCAGGCACAGGGCCGCGGCGTCAGCGGTAACATTGGGACGGGATTCGTAGATGATGCCGATCACCCCCAGGGGGACGCGCATCTTGCCCACCTGAATTCCAGAGGGCCGGTAACTGAGACCCGTGATCTCACCCACGGGATCGGTCAGGGAGGCCACCTGGCGCAGGCCGTCGATCATGGCGTCGATTCGCGCCTCGTTCAGCTCCAGGCGATCGAGCAGGGCCGCATCCAGGTCATGGGCAGAACCGGCCTCCAGGTCCAGCCGATTGGCCGCAAGCAACTCGGTCCGCGCCCCGTCAATGGCATCGGCAATGGCGTGCAGAGCGGCATCCTTGACCGCGGTCGTCGCCTGGGCCAGTTCCTGCGCGGCCGTGCGCGCACGAATGCCCACCGATTCCATATAGGACTTGATGTCGCCGACAGAGGACTTCTTTGCCGTGCTTCCACTCATGAATACAGTAAATCGGAATCCGCCGGGGATTACCAGCGCACCCCGCATATGCCCAGACCCAGGGCCTGCAGGGCCTGCCAGGCGTCCCCGGGTTCTCGACCCTTGATGATACGGTCGGCGCGGGACGCGCCCTGCAAAAGGCCGAGCCAGCGGCCGGCCGGAAACCGCTTCAGCGCCCGGCGTACCAGGGGCTGCCGTCGGGGCCAGACTCCATTCGCCCGGAATACGCCCTCTTCGGACTCGCCCCGCGCCAGGGCGGATGCCACCCGCGCCAGGGTGCGCAATTCACGGGCCAGCGCCCAGAGTACCAGGACCGCTGCTACCCCCTCTTCCCGTAGCCCGGTCAATACCCGCACCGCCAGGGGGCCATCGCCCTGCAGGCACGCGTCTACCAGACGAAACACATCGAAACGGGCATTTTCCCCAAGTTCCTCCTGGATGTCATCCGCACGAATGTTGCCGTCGGGATACAACAGGGCCAGTTTTTCGATCTCCTGGGACAAGGCCAAAAGATTCCCCTCGTAACGGTAGGCCAACAGCGCGGCGATATCGGGATTGGCCCCCAGACCTCGGGCCTGCATGCGCGCCGCCGCCCACGCCGGCAGTTCCCGCGGCTCGGGTGGATAGATGGGGACCACGACACCGGCCGAATCCAGGGCCTTCACCCATTTCGCATTCTGGTTTTGCTTGTCCAGCCGGCTGCTCCAAACCAGCAGGACGGTATCCTCCGGTGGCCGTTCACACCATTCCACCAGGGCCCGGCTGCCCGCCTCGCCCGGCTTTCCCTTGGGGAGCCGCAGCTCCAGCACCCGACGCTCGGCGAACAGGGACATGGACTGGGAATAGCCGCTCAGGGAATTCCAGTCGAAACCGGTCTCCACCGTCATCACTTGCCGTTCGCTGAAACCTTCGTCGAGTGCACGCAGGCGCACCGCCTGGCAGGCCTCCTCGGCAAGCTGGGGTTCGTCGCCGTGGATCAGATAAACCGGTGCCAGACCCTTTGCCAGCTGGCCCGCCAGTCGATCCGCATACACGCGCATCAGGAAGTCCCCCGCGCGTATCTTGCCGCGATCCGGCGCAGGATGCGCAAGGCAACCTCGTGAACCATGGCGGCACGCAGGCGCTGTTCCTCCGCTTCCATGGCAAGCACTTCCTTCCTCTCGTAGAGAAAACTGCGTTGCACCTGAACGACGGTCCCGGGAACCAGTGTCTTGCCCGCGCCGTCATTCACCGTGGCGACAGCCTCCAACTGCAACCGATACTCCGAAGTCTTGCCGCTTATGCTGAGGGCCAGGCTGGAGCGGGTGAAATGCTCTTTCGAGATCCGCAGCACGGGGGCCTTGGGATCGCTAGTGACCGCGACGCCGTAACGTTCCTGCAGCAATCGGGTGAGTTCGTATTTCAGTGCGTCGCTGGTCTTGCTCGTACCCTCGAGTCGCAACGAATCCAGCGACTTCGGCCACGGAACCACATCACCGGCGCCGCGCAAGTGAAAGCCACAGGCCGACAGGACGACGGCGACCGTCGTGATCGCAACGAAGGAAGAGATTCTACTGGGCGACCACATTGACCAGTTTTCCCGGCACGACGATCACCTTGCGCACCGTCTTGCCATCAATATGCCGAGTCACGTTCTCGCTTGCCAGCGCGATCTTCTCCACCGCCGCCTTGTCCGCCTGCGCCGGTACCGTGATCTTGTCGCGCAGCTTGCCGTTCACCTGCACCACCAGCTCGATCTCGTCCTGCACCAGGGCAGCCTCATCCACTTCGGGCCAGGGTGCGTCGATGATGTCGCCGTCAAAACCCAGCTCGTGCCAAAGCACATGAGTGATGTGCGGGGCAATGGGTGCCAGGAGTCGCAACAACACGGAGAGACCATCAGACACAACCAAGCGATGAGCAGAATCATGCTTGTCCGGTGGTGACGTCTTCTCCAGTGCATTCAACATCTTCATGCCTGCTGCAACCACGGTATTGAACTGATACTTGGCGAAATCGTGGGTCGCCTGCTTCAGGTTCTGATGCACCTCACGGTGAATCGAGGCAAGCGAAGAAGGTAGGTCATTCCGCACCTTGTCGGCAACGAATTGTTCCTTATGGGCCATGCGAGCGGTTTTCTTGTTTGACTCTGCAAACGTCCACAGGCGCTTGAGAAACCGGTACGCACCCTGGACCGCGCTGTCCGACCATTCGAGCGTGTCTTCCGGCGGCGCGGCGAACATCATGAACAGGCGTGCGGTGTCGGCGCCGTATTGCTCGATCAGGGCCTGGGGGTCGACGCCGTTGTTCTTGGACTTGGACATGGTGCCAATGCCGCCGGACTCCACCGGCTGGCCGTCGCTCTTGAGGATGGCGCCGGTGCGCTGGCCCTTGCCGTCGGAGCTAACCTCGACCTCGGCCGGATTGAAGTACCGGATGCGTCCGCTCTCCGGATGACGGAAAAAGATCTCGTTGAGCACCATGCCCTGGGTCAGCAGGCGCTGGAACGGCTCGTCGCCCTGTACCAGCTTGAGATCGCGCATGACCTTCCACCAGAAGCGCGAGTACAGAAGATGGAGAATTGCATGCTCGATGCCGCCAATGTACTGGTCGACCGGCATCCAGGCGTTGACCTCGTCCCCCACCATGGCCTGGTCGTTGCGTGCCGAGCAGTAGCGCGCGTAGTACCAGGAGGAGTCGACGAAGGTGTCCATGGTGTCGGTCTCGCGCCGCGCCGGCTTGCCGCACTTCGGGCAGTCGACGTTCACGAAGTCCTCGCGCCGGTTCAGCGGATTGCCGCTGCCGTCGGGCACGCAGTCTTCCGGCAACACGACCGGCAGCTGCTCGTCCGGTACCGGCACATCGCCGCAGTGATCGCAATGTATTATAGGTATGGGGCAACCCCAGTAGCGCTGGCGCGAGATGCCCCAGTCGCGCAGGCGCCACTGCACCTGCTTGTCGCCCAGGCCTTTCGCCTTGAGGTCGGCGGCGATGGCGTCCACCGCCTCCTTGTAATTCAGGCCATCGTACTTGCCGGAATTCACGCAGCGGCCGTTTTCCTTGTCCGCATACCAGTCGGCCCAGGCCTGGTCGGAAAATTCCTCGCCGGAGACCTCGATCACCGGTTTGATGGGCAGGCCGTACTCTTGCGCGAAATGAAAGTCGCGCTCGTCGTGGGCCGGCACCGCCATGACCGCGCCCTCGCCGTAGGCCATGAGTACGTAGTTGCCGACCCACACCGGGACCTTCTCGCCGGTCAGGGGATGGACCACATCGATGCCCGCGGGCATGCCCTTCTTCTCCATGGTTGCGAGGTCGGCCTCCATGACCGTGCCCTGCTTGCACTCCTCGACGAAGGCGGCGAGCTTCGCGTCCTTCTTCGCCGCGTGTTCCGCCAGCGGATGCTCGGCCGCGATGGCGCAAAAGGTCACGCCCATGATGGTGTCGGCACGGGTGGTGAACACCCACAGCTTTTCTTCCTTTCCGTCCAGCGTGTAGGGAAAGGCAAAGCGCACACCGGTGCTCTTGCCGATCCAGTTCGCCTGCATGGCCCGCACACGCTCGGGCCAGTCATGCAACTGATCCAGGTCCGACAGCAGTTCCTCGGCGTAGTCGGTGATGCGCAGGTAGTACATGGGGATCTCGCGCTTCTCCACCAGCGCGCCGGTGCGCCAGCCGCGACCGTCGATCACCTGCTCGTTCGCCAGTACCGTCTGGTCCACCGGATCCCAGTTGACCGTACCCGTCTTCTTATAGGCGATACCCTGCTCCAACATGCGCAGGAACATCCACTGGTTCCAGCGATAGTACTGCGGGTTGCAGGTGGCCAGTTCCCGCTCCCAGTCGATGGCAAAGCCCAGGGACTTGAGCTGCTTGCGCATGTAATCGATGTTGTCGTATGTCCATTTCGCCGGCGGTACCTGGTTCTGCATGGCGGCGTTCTCCGCCGGCAGACCGAAGGCATCCCATCCCATGGGTTGCAGCACATCCCGACCGCGCATGCGCTGGTAGCGGGCGATGGCATCGCCAATGGTGTAGTTGCGCACATGACCCATGTGCAGCTTGCCCGAGGGATAGGGAAACATGGACAGACAATAGAACTTGTCCCGTGCCGGTGACTCGGCGGCGCGGAAACTCTTCTGCTTTTCCCAGTAGTCCCGGGCAGCCTTTTCTACTTCTTGGGGTACGTAATCTTCGTTGTCCATTGTGTCGGGATCGGGGAGTAAGCTTGAAAATCCGGCCAAGAATACCGGATTCCCCGACGGACGTCCCGCCCGCCTTCAGTTGCGCGCGGCGCGCCGGTTCAGTGCGAACAGCGCCAACAGGCCGATAATGAGCAGTGCCACCACCGGCACATTCCGGAACCGCACGTAGGGAGTCAGGCCGGTGCGGCCTTGTACCGTTGCCATGAGCACACCCTGCTGAAATTGCCCCGACTCCGCAAGGACGTGGCCCCGGGCATCGATCGCCGCCGACAGGCCGGCATTGTCGACGCGCAGCACCGGACGGTCGGTCTCAATGGCGCGCATGCGCGCCATTTGCAGCAGCTGGTGGGGTGCCAGTGAATCTCCATACCACGCGTTCTCGCTGATATTGACGATCATCGTCGCGGCCGGGGCCTTGGCCGCGGTCTCGGCGGCAAATATGGTTTCGTAGCAGATGGCCATGCCAGCCTTCTGTCCTGCGACCTTCAGCGGGGGTTGACCGACCGGTCCGGCAGAGAAATCGGCCATGGGGATGTCCATGGAATTGAGCAACCAGCGGAAGACCGGATCCAGCGGCGGATACTCCCCGAAGGGAACGAGATGATGTTTGCGATACACCCCGCGCGCCGAACCAAGCGTGGCGGCGGCATTGTAATAGTGCGTTACGCCATCGACAGTCTCGCGATCGACCACCCCGAACAGGTAGTCGGCATGATCCCGCCGCGAGTCCTGTTCCAGTTCGCGGACGAAGTCTGGTGGCAGCTCGTCAAGATAGGCGGGCACGGCCCCCTCGGGCCAGATCACCAGATCGGCATCCGGGTGCGCGGCACTGAGCTTGCGGTAGGTATCGAGGATGGCGGAACGATAGCCCGGACGCCACTTGACCTCGATCGGGATGTTCCCCTGAACCAGGGCAACCCGGATCGGCTTGCCAAAGTCCCGGCCCCAGTGCGGGAGTCCGCCGGCGAAGCCCACCGCCCATATCAGCACGAGCGCAACGCCGAAGCGCCAACCCGCGCGCCAGCCACGACCGGACCAGGCCGCCAGCAGACCGGCGCTGACGGCCGTGGCCAGACTCACGCCATAGATGCCGATCCAGGAAGCGTAGCCCGCAAGCGGAGTGGCGATCTGGGAATAGCCCGCATCCAGCAGGGGCAGGCCGGTGAACACCCAGCCGCGCAGCCACTCCAACAAGGTCCACGCCAAAGGCGCAACCAGGACGACGCGCAAGGGTGTCTGCAGGCGGGTAAAGCAGCCCTGCAGGACCCCGGCCGCGGCGGGGAACAGCGCCAACACGGATACGAACAGCGCCGTGGCGATGCCCGCTAGGGGCGTATCCATATTGCCGAAGGTGTGCAGGGTGACGAATACCCACGACGCACCCACGCCAAACAAACCCAGACCGAACAGGAATCCGGTGCGGAAACCGTGCCGTGGGCCCTGGGTCGACCACAACGCAAACAATACGGCGAGGGCCAGGGGCGTGAGTGCGAACAGGTGAAACGGGGCAAAGCCCAGAGGAAAAGCAGCTCCAGCGATCAGGGCAAACAAATCGCTCCGTCGCGCAGGCGGCATAACTATTCCGAGGATTCGGCGGCCGTGGCCTGGTCGACCCGACTGACTTCCAGAAGATGTACGCGGCGACTGTCGGCTCGCAGGACACGAAACTCCAGATCATCCAACACGGCCTTCTCACCACGGCGGGGAACATGCTCCAGGTGCGTGATCAGCACGCCCCCGAGGGTATCCACCTCGTCCGACTGGAAATGGGTTCCGAAGTGTTCGTTGAACTCGTCCAGCGGAATCAGGGCCTTGACCACGTAGCGCCCATCGCCCCGGGGCGTAATCATGATCTCGTCCTCGTCGATGTCGTGCTCGTCCTCGATCTCGCCGACGATCTGCTCCAGCACGTCCTCAATGGTCACGAGACCGGACACACCGCCGTATTCGTCCACGACGATGGCCATGTGATTGCGGGTGGATCGGAAATCGCGCAAGAGCACGTCCAGGCGCTTGCTCTCGGGAATGAACACGGCCGGACGCAGCATGTCGTCCAGACTGAAGCTGGTGCCCGCCTCCTTGTTCATGAAGTACTGCAGCAGGTCCTTGGCCAGCAAGATGCCGACGACCTTGTCCTTGTCGCCGTCCACCATGGGATAGCGCGAATGGGCCTCTTCCACGACCAGGGGCAGGTATTCCTCGGGGGACTGGTTCTTGTCCACCACCGCCATCTGCGCGCGCGGAATCATGATGTCGCGGACCTGCATTTCTGAAACCTGGAGGACGCCTTCGATCATATCGAGTGCATCGCGCTTGAGCAGGTCGTGTTCCTGCGCTTCGCGCAGGATGTCAATCAGTTCGCGCCGTGTGGAGGGCTCGCGCAGGAAGGCCTGACTCAGGCGATCCAGGAGGGAACGTGATGGCGCTCCATTTTCGCCATCACGGCGACTAGGGTGTTCGTCGGTTTTCGAGTTCATGGTTCGGATGATTATAAGGGAATTCGATCAGCCGCGGGCATAGGGAGCGGGAAATCCGAGTCCGGTGAGGATTTCGGTTTCCGCCGCTTCCATCCGCTCGGCGTCGGCTTCGTTTTCGTGGGCGTATCCGCGCAGATGCATGATTCCGTGCACCACCATGTGGGCCCAGTGAGCCGCCAGGGCCTTGCCCTGCTCGCCGGCCTCGCGGCGCACCACGGGGGCGCAAATCACGATGTCGCCCAGGATCGCGCTGTTCACGCCAGGCGGACTCTCGAACGGGAAGGATAGAACATTCGTGGGGCCCTCCTTGTGACGGTAGCGTGAATTGAGCTCGGCCATCTCGGGCTCGTTCACGATGCGGATATTGAGCTCCCGGTCATCAGCGGCACCCAGGGCCGCCCGGACCCATCGATCGATCTCCGCGGGGTCCGGCACGTCGCCATCGCCCGACACGTCCTGCACCGTAAGCCTCACTCAGGTTTCGTCCGCCGGGTCGGAAGATGGCTGATGGTGGTCGTAGGCCTCGACGATCTTCTGCACCAGAGGATGGCGCACCACATCCTTGCTGCCAAAATGCACGAAGCTGATCCCCTTGACGTCACGCAGGATGGTCATGACTTCCTTCAGGCCCGATCGCTGTTTGGGCGGCAGGTCCACCTGGGTGGCGTCCCCCGTAATTACGGCCGTGGTGCCGAAACCGATGCGCGTGAGGAACATCTTCATCTGCTCCGGCGTTGTGTTCTGCGCCTCGTCGAGAATGATGAAGGCATCGTTCAGGGTGCGCCCGCGCATGTAGGCCAAAGGAGCCAGTTCGATCACGTTCCGTTCCAGCAAGCGGCCCACTTTCTCGAAGCCGAGCATCTCGTGCAGGGCGTCATACAGGGGCCGAAGATAGGGATCGACCTTCTGTTCCAGGTCGCCGGGCAGGAAGCCCAGTCGTTCGCCGGCCTCCACCGCCGGCCGCACCAGGACGATGCGTTGTACCTGACCCTGTTGCAGGGCCTCCACGGCACAGGCCACAGCCAGCCAGGTCTTGCCGGTCCCGGCGGGACCGATACCAAAACTGATATCGTGGGTCTGGATGTTGCGAACGTACTCGCGCTGGCGCGGACTGCGTGCCCGCACCTTGCGCTTGGGCGTGGTCACGACCACGTCCTCGCCATCGGATTCGGGTGGATTGAACATCAGTTGCTGCAGGGCGACGTGAACCCGGGCAGGCGTCAGCGCCTCACCCTCACCGGTAGTGCTGTACAGATCGCGCAGGAATTTTTCCGTGGACTCAGCGATATCTGGCTGGCCACTGATGCGGAAATCGTTTCCGCGATTGCTAATGACCACTCCCAGGGATTCCTCAATTTGCCGGATGTGCTCGTCGTGGTGGCCACACAGGCTGGCCAGTCGGCGGTTGTCGGCGGGGGTGAGGCTGAATCGGATCTCGGTTCGGTTGGCGCTCAAACGGGTCCCAGGTTCGTAGCTGGTATAAAACAAGTGTAGTCAATAAGTGGGGGGGCCGGTCAAGAACTGCAAGTGACCTAAACAATGATTCCACGAAGGGAATTGGGCAGGGCCTCGGTAATTTCCGCGCAAATCAGCTGACCCGCGCGGATTCCGCCCGATGCGGGAAAATTTACCACACGATTGTTCTCCGTGCGTCCCGCCATCTGGCCCTCGCCACGACGCGCCGGCCCATCCACGAGCACCGTCTGTACCGTACCCACCATGGTCGTGCTGATGGCAGCGGCCTGGCGGTTGATCAGCGCCTGCAGGGACTCCAGCCGTTGCTGCTTCACCTCCCGCGGCACGGGGTCGTCCAGCTCCGCCGCCGGGGTGCCGGGGCGCGGGCTGTAAATGAAACTGAAGGACTGATCGAAACCCACGGTCTCAATCAGGTCCAGGGTTGCCTGGAAGTCGGAATCGGTCTCCCCGGGGAAGCCGACGATGAAATCGCTGGAGACGCTGATGTCCGGCCGCACGTCGCGCAGGCGGCGGATGCGGGCACGGAATTCCAGGGCCGTGTGCCCCCGTTTCATCAGTGCCAGGATGCGGTCCGATCCGCTCTGTACCGGAAGATGCAGATGGTTCACCAGCTTGGGCACGTCGGCATAGGCAGCGATCAGGTTGTCACTGAAATGCAGGGGATGGGACGTAGTGAACCGGATGCGATCGATGCCATCGATCTCGGCAATGTATCGGATCAGCAGCGCCAGGTCCGCCTCGCCGCCGCCATACATGGCGCCGCGATAGCCGTTCACGTTCTGGCCAAGCAGGGTCAGTTCCCGCACACCCTGCTCCGCCAGGTGCACCGCCTCGGCAAGGACATCATCGAAGGGCCGGCTGAATTCCTCGCCGCGCGTGTAGGGAACTACGCAGTAGCTGCAGTACTTGCTGCAACCTTCCATGACGGAAACATAGGCCCGAACCCCTTCCACACGTGGGTCCGGCAGGCGGTCGAATTTCTCGATCTCGGGGAAGGAGACATCCACCGCGGCACTGCCGCCCAGGGAGTCAAGCATGTCTGGCAGGCGGTGCAGGGTCTGGGGACCGAACACCATGTCCACATAGGGGGCGCGCCGGGTGATAGCCTCACCCTCCTGACTGGCGACGCAGCCGCCGACGCCGATCACAAGCTCGGGACGACGACGCTTCAGTTCGTTCCAACGGCCGAGTTCCGAGAATACCTTTTCCTGGGCCTTCTCGCGGATGGAGCAGGTGTTGAGCAGGAGCACGTCCGCCGTTTCGGGATTGTCGGTCGTCTCCAGACCGTGGCTCTCGCGGAGCAGGTCCGCCATGCGCGCCGAATCGTAGTCGTTCATCTGGCAGCCCATGGTCTTGATGAAGACCTTGCCGCCATGTCGACGACGCGGGGACGGTGGCGCCGGAACGATATTAAGTTGCTGTTTTTCCATGGGGCCGCGTACTCTACCGATGGGACTGGCAAAATGCCAGCGGCGAAGGGGGCGCGTGCCGAAGCCCCGAATAGGCGAACAATCCCGTCGGATCCCGCGCCGGGTGCCAGGGAACTTAATTCCCCGTACGAGGTTCAAACAAGGGATGAATCGACAACAACCATTCCTCGTATCCATCGTTCTCGCACTCGTGTTCGCCTGGTCCGGCGCAGCGGTAGCGGCGGGGACCAGTGCCGATGCGGCGGTTCAGAAGCTGCTCGCCGCCAAGGAGCCGCCGGAGGGCGTGGTGTTCGAGGTTGTATCCAGCGATGCGGATACCTTGCGCTGGGCGGTTCCAGCCATCCGTCGGTACGTGCACCAGCTGCGGGAACGCTTTCCCAAGCTTTCCATGGCGGTGGTCAGCCACGGTGATGAAGAGTTCGCCCTGACCGAGGCGAACCGCAAACGCTACAAGGACGTGCACCGAGGCATAAAGTCACTGACGGATGAAAACGTGCCCGTCGCCGTGTGCGGCGCCTATGCCCAGATGCACAAGATCTCTCCCGAAGACTTCCCGAAATACGTGGAAGTCGCATCCTCGGGACCGTCCGAAATCCGTACCTACCGCGAATTCGGCTTCCAGGTCATTCACGTCCGAAAACCGCCCAAATAGGGCAGTTCCCCGCCAAGATTGGTCACCGTAACTGGTGAAAACCGGTTCCCGCGTGCATAAATGGCATTAATAGGCTTGAAATCCCAGGTAATGGAGTTCCGCCAGACTGGCACTGATCCTGCACCTAGACAGGCACAGTGTCGAAAGCGGCATACGTTCTCTGGGGGTGCTTCATGAAGACTTTCGTTTTTCTGCTGGGTTTCCTGCTTGCGATGCCCGTTTACGCGGCTGAACTCGGCGATTCCTACGTCAAGCTCTTTAACGTCCAGCTGCAAATCGCGAAATCCGGAAATCCGGGCGCGCAGTACAGTCTCGGCCAAATGTACGAGCAGGGACTCGGTACCAAGACCAATCTGGAAAAGGCCTACGAGTGGTATGAAAAGGCTGCCAAGCAGGGGGATGTTCGGGCCAAGCACAAGCTAGCGACGCGCAACCAGCCGCAGGACGCGCTCGATCTGACACCTGAACCCGAGGCCGCACCGGTGACGAAGTCCGCACCGGCGAAGGCCGATCCCGAGCTGGTGGCGAAGAAGAAAGCGGAAGAGGCGAGGCTGATGGCCAAGAAACGCGCCGCCGCCAAGGCCGCCCTGGCGAAACAGATCGCCGAGATGCAGGCCCACGAAAGCGATATTGGCTGGTAGACCGGCTGAAGACC